>NZ_JBRREI010000071.1:0-20373 GCF_056760195.1 Stenotrophomonas sp. STEN020 | reverse complement strand
GGGCCTTGCTGGTAAAGCCCCGCCTGTAGTGGGGGGGGCGGGGCGGGGGGGGGGGGCGGGGGGGGGGGGAGGGCCCACCAAGGACAGGGCGCCGAAGCGGCGGCGGGGGAGGGCGGGCGGAGTGCCCCCCCCCCCCCCCCCCCCCCCCCCACTACAGGTGCTGCTCCTCAGCGCTGGCAGTACCCGCACCACACCGTCGCCCGCTGGCCAATGCTGGCATAGCGCAGTGCGCGCCCGCATTGTTTGCAGTTCTCGCCTTCGCGCCCGTACACCAGCAGCTCCTGTTCGAAGTAGCCCGGCGCACCATCGGGGCTGATGAAGTCGCGCAAGGTGGTTCCACCACGGGTGATCGCATGCCCCAGGATTTCCTTCACCGCATCCGCCAGCCGCTGATAGCGCGCCCGCGACACCTTGCCGGCTTCACGCAGGGGATTGATGCCGGCCATGAACAGGCTTTCCGCCGCGTAGATGTTTCCCACGCCGACAACAATGCCCTGGTCCATCAGGAAGGTTTTGATTGCTGCCTTGCGCCCACGACTGCGCTGGAACAGATAGTCGCCATCGAAATCACCATCCAAGGGCTCGGGGCCAAGATCGCGCAGCAATTCATGCGTTTCACCTGCCGGCTGCCACAGCAGGCAACCAAACCGACGCGGATCGTTGAAGCGCAGCAGGCGACCGTCTTCCAGGCTGATATCCACGTGGTCATGCGCACGCACCGGTGTATCGCCAGGCAACACGCGCAGGCTACCGGACATGCCCAGATGCAGCACCGCACTGCCCAGCTCGGTGTCCAACAGCAGGTATTTGGCGCGACGACGGATCGCCTCGATGCGCTGACCCGGCAGCAGCTGTTCGATCTCGGCGGGGATCGGCCAGCGCAGATCCGGCCGGCGCAGGATCACGCCGTGGATGCGGCGATCCACAAGGTGTGGCTCCAGGCCACGCCGGGTGGTTTCTACTTCGGGTAGTTCTGGCATGCGAATCTCAAGGCGATTGTGTTTGGTTGGTTTTGTGGGAACGGCGTGAGCCGTGAAGCTGGTGGTGGTGAACAGCGGGCCGGTATCGATTGCAACGCGCTATCGGCTTCGGCTGGATTTTTGGCTTCGCGGCTTATGCCGCTCCCACAATCCAGGTTTCATAGGCTGTCGGTCAGCGCGGTGGCGCCATCAGCTCACGGGCGCTTAGATAACCGTCGCTGTTGGCATCCTGGCGGGCGAAGCGGGCAAGAATCACCTGGCGCTGTTCTTCGCGAGTGATCGGTTTGCCACGCCCGCCCGGCTGCTCAGCCGCTTCCAGCACGCCGTCGCCATTGCGATCCATCTTGTCGAAGGCATACAGCATCCATTGCAGGTACTCATCCGGGCTGACCCGGCCATCGCCGTCGCTGTCCATGCGTTGCAGGTAGGCGTTGGTGTCCTGCACCTGGGCGATGGCTGGCAACGAGGCACAAAGCAGGAAAAGAAGGGTAATGGTCTTCATGTGGCGCTGAGCGAATAGCCTTTCAGACGTGTTGCATAAGCCTGCAATGCAGCGCTGCCACTGGCTTCGGCTTCCTGGCACCACTGCTGCAGCTGGCGCAGGCGCTCGGCGGCGTCATGGCTGCGGGCTTCCAACAACGCCGACAGGCGCGCACGATGCTCTACCAGCAGCTGGATGCGTGGGCGCTGCTGCACCCAGGTCTGCAGTTGCGCGCGGCAGTCGGGTTTGAGCCAGCGACCGTCATTGACCAGCCCCTTGCGCATCCGCCGCGGCAACAGCTTGCGCAACTTGGCACCTGCTGCGGCAGCCTCTTCCTTCAAGGCAGGCGCGAACACGTTGCGCTGGTAATCGGTCATCGCCTGGAAGCGATGCGACAACAGTGCTTTCAAGGTATCTGCATCGGGCACAGCGATGTTCGGACGAATGTCCATGCTCGGCGCAACCCGCAGTACCTTGGCCAGGCGCAGGAACTGCAACAGGCGGATCATCTGCCAGCCGATATCAAACTCCCAGCGTCGCATCGAGAACCGCGCCGAGCTGGGGAAGGCATGATGGTTGTTGTGCAGTTCTTCGCCACCGATCCAGAACGCCCACGGCGTGAGGTTGGTCGAGGTATCGGCCGATTCAAAATTGCGATAGCCCCACCAATGGCCGAGGCCGTTGACCACGCCTGCCGCCCAGAACGGAATCCATGCCATCTGGATCGCCCACAGCGCGATGCCGGGCAGGCCGAACAACGCAGTGTTGATCACGAACAGCAGAATCGGGCCAAGGTTGGCGTGCGGGGTGTAGAGCTTGCGCTCGATCCAGTCTTCCGGCGCACCGCGCCCGTACTGCTCGATCTCGCCACGCAGCGTGCGGGCTTCGCGGTACAACTCCACGCCGCGCCAGAACACGTTGCGGATGCCCTTGGTGACCGGGCTGTGCGGGTCGTCCTCGGTCTCGACCTTGGCGTGGTGCTTGCGGTGGATGGCCACCCACTCACGGGTGATCATCGAGGTCGTCAGCCACACCCAGAAACGGAACAAGTGCGACACCAGCGGATGGAAATCGACACCGCGATGGGCCTGGCTGCGATGCAGGTACAAAGTGACCGCGAAGATGGTGAGCTGGGTGAACACCAGCAGCACCGCCAGCATGCCCCACCAGCCCAGGCCGACGATGCCACCGGTGAGGAAATCGAGCAGGGCGTCGGACATCACGAGGTACTCCAGGCAGTCGGTGCCAGATGAAACAACTGCTACACATCATGGGGGCTGTCAGCGCAAACTTCATCCACCGGCGGCAGGTCCGTTGGTCGAATCCTCAGCTGCCACTTACTCCTGAATGTCCATTGCTCCCGTCGCCGAAGCGGCCCCCCTGATCGAACTGGACCATGCCTGCGTCATCCGCGGCCAGGTCCGCGTGCTGCACGAGCTGAACCTGCGTATCGAACAGGGCCAGCACACCGCCATCCTCGGGCCGAACGGCTGCGGCAAATCTTCATTCATCAAGCTGATCACGCGCGAGCTCTATCCGCTGGCGCGCGCCGACGGCCATGTGCCGGTCAAGGTGATGGGCCAGACCCGCTGGCAGGTGGACCGGCTGCGCGCGCAGCTCGGCATCGTCACCGGCGACCTGTCCAGCAACCTCTCCAGCATGCCCGGGCTGACCGTGGAGGAAGCGGTGATCGCCGGCTTCTTTGCCAGCTTTGTGGTGCCTGCGCATCGCGATGTCACCGACGCCATGCGCCAGCGCGCGCGGCATGCGCTGGAACTGGCGCGCGCCCTGCCCTTGCTGGGCCGCAGCTATGCCGAGCTGTCAGCCGGTGAAACCCGCCGCGTGCTGATTGCCAGGGCGCTGGTCAACCAGCCCAAGGCCTTGTTGCTGGACGAGCCATCCACCGGCCTGGACCTGATCTCACGCCAGCACCTGATCGACAGCATGCGTCACCTCGCCCAGCAGGGCATCACCCTGGTATTGGTCACCCACCACATCGAGGAAGTGATCCCGGAGATCAACCGCGTGGTGCTGATGAAGGGCGGCCGCATTTTTGCCGACGGTAGTCGTACCGAGCTGCTGCGCTCGGCGCCGCTGTCGGAGGTGTTCGGCGGGCCGATCGAGGTGCGCGAGGATGACGGGCGGATGTCGGCCTGGGTGGGCGGTTTGTAGTTTTTTGAGCAAAGAGCACCCCTCCCCCCCTGCGCGATGCGCAAGGGAGGGAGCTTGGCCCCTCCCCTTTGGCATAGCCAAGGGGGAGGTTGGGAGGGGGTAGTTTTGGCAGTTGCTTGAGCCGGTTGTTGAAGTTCCCACTAAGGGCACCCCTCCCCAGCCCTCCCCTTGCCTTCGGCAAAGGGAGGGGGCAGAGCGAAGCCGTTGGTGCGATGATGCCCGCCCGCTCCCGCAATCCCGTTGTCGTCGCAATGTCATTTCCCGTTTCCCCGCTGCGCCTTGGCGCCGCCCTCGCGCTGGCTGCCGTGCTCAGCGCCTGTTCCAGCACCCCCACCCTGCCCTCCACCGCTGGCGGCGACTCCGGCAGCAAGGTCACCGGCTATCTGACCGGCACCGCCATCCCCGACAGCCTCGCCCTGAGCCCGGCACCACCGGCACCCGGCTCGGCATCGGCACAGCTGGATGAGGCCGTCGCCAGCCAGGCGCTGAGCATGCAAGGCAGCGCACGCTTCGCACAGGCACATACCGATGCCGACCTGAGCTTCCCGGCCGGCGCCGAGCAGTTCAGCTGCGCCCTGGGCGTTGCCGTTACCGCCAGAACCACGCCGGTGCTGTACAGCCTGCTCGAACGCAGCCGCATCGATGCCAGCGCTGCTACCAAGGCAGCAAAAACCCACTACCAGCGGCCGCGCCCGTTCATGGTCAACAACGCGCCGACCTGTACGCCGGACGATGAGGAAGGCTTGCGCAAGAGTGGTTCCTACCCGTCCGGCCACACGTCGATCGGCTGGGCCTGGGGCCTGATCCTGTCGGAGATTGATCCCGACCATGCCACCGCCCTGATCGAACGCGGCCGCAACTACGGCCACAGCCGCCTGGTCTGCAACGTGCACTGGTATAGCGATGTGCAACAGGGACAGTTCATGGGCGCGGCCACCGTGGCGCGACTGCATGACAACCCGGCATTTGTCGCCGACCTGGCCAAGGCACGCGAAGAGCTGGCCCATGCACGCACGCTCAAGCAGCCGCTGCCGCGTGACTGCGCTGCAGAAACCGCTGCGCTGACCTCGGACATCCCCGAAGCCCGCTGAGCAGTACTACATGTAGTGCCGAGCCATGCTCGGCAGAGGCCTTGCCGAGAAAAACCGGCAGACCTTGGTAGTGCCGAGCCATGCTCGGCTTCGAGGTCCAGGCGAACCGCTTTTGTAGGAGCGGCGTCAGCCGCGAAGCTGGCATTGCTTCAATCACAGGCATCCCTGCAATCTGTCTGACTATCTGCTTCGCGGCTGACGCCGCTCCTACAAGAGCTTCGGCGGGCTATCGGTAAGGCCCCAACCGAGCATGGCTCGGCTCTACCGTGATCGAGATCACGATGGTTTCCGACGTCACCGCCTTTCACTGCGCTGCGCGTCTAAGGTTACAGTCCGGGGTCCTCTCACTACGGGACCTCTCATGCCTGTATTCCTTCGTAGTCCACGCCTGCATGCGCTGTTGCTCGCTGCATTGCTGCCCTTCGCCGTGCAAGCACAACCACCGCGCCTGATCGGCTATGTGATGGACAGCCCCGAGCCGCTGCAGTTGTCTGCACAGAAGCTCGACGTGGTGAACTTCGCCTTCGCCGTGGTTCGCCTCGATGGCACGGTCTACCTGCCCGAAAACGTCGATCCGGCACGCCTGCACGCCGTGGTCGCCAAGCGCGCGGACAACCCGTCACTGCAGATCGTGCTTTCGATCGGCGGCTGGGGTGCCGGCAACTTCTCCGAGGCCGCCGCCAGCGCGCCTGCACGTGCGCGTTTCATCGACAGCAGCGTTGCACTGATGCACCAGTTCAAGCTCGATGGCCTGGACGTCGACTGGGAATACCCCACGCTCGGTGATGCCGACATCAGCCACAGCCCGGATGATCGCCACAACTTCACCGTGCTGCTGGAAGAACTGCGTGCGCGTCTGGACCGCGAGGGCAATGGCAAGCGTCATTACCTGCTGACCATCGCCGCTGCCGAAGGCCGCGCTGCAGAAGGCCTGGAGCTGCCGCGCATCGCGCAGTCATTGGATTGGATCAACCTGATGACCTACGACTTCTACGGCAGCCTGACCAAAACCACCGGCCATCACTCAGGGCTTGCACGTTCATCGTTGGCCACGCCGCAGGGCCGCACCACCGTGGATGCGGTGAAGTACTTCCTCGATGCGGGCGTGCCTGCTGCCAAGATCAATGTCGGCGTGCCGTTCTATGGCCGCACCTTTGGTGATGTCGGCACGGACAACAACGGTCGCTTCCAGAAGTTCACCAAAGAGGGTGGCTTCATTACCTGGCGTGACATCGTCCACACCCGTCTCAACGCGCCGGACTGGCAGCGCCATTGGGATGACGAAGCGCAGGTGCCATGGCTTTGGAATGCCAAGGAGCGCCGCATGATCAGTTACGACGATCCGCAGTCGCTGCTGATCAAGGCCAACTACGTGAAGCAGCAGGGTCTGGGCGGCATCATGTACTGGGAACAGCGCGGTGATGACAACGAGCAGTTGCTTGATGTGTTGCACGAGGCGCTGCGCGCTGACCCGGTAGTGCCGAGCCATGCTCGGCAGGAGCTTCACCGGTAACGCTCCTGCCGTAGTGCCGAGCCATGCTCGGCAGGGGGCGTTCCCGGCAAAAGCTGCCCTCACCCCAACCCCTCTCCCGCATGCGGGAGAGGGGCTGAATTGGCTGCGCGCCGCAGCGCCAAGTAGTGCCGAGCCATGCTCGGCAGGTCTATCGGCAATGCCCCATTGCCGAGCACGGCTCGGCACTACAGAAACGCAGAAGGCGCGGATTGCTCCGCGCCTTCTGCGTTACATCACACCAACCTGCGCTTAGAAGCGGGTCTTGAACTCCACACCCCACAGACGCGGCTCGTTGATGAAGCCGGTGCGGTTGTTGAAGTCGATGCCGCCGGTGGCACGGATCTGGTTGGTGATGTTGCGGCCATACAGCGCCACGTCGTAGTCACCGTCATTCCACTGGTAACCCACACGCAGGCCGCCTTCCAGCAGCGACTTGCCGGTGAATTCCTTGGACTCGTACAGGAAGAAGTTCACTTCGCTGCGATAAACCCAGTCGGTGAACACGTAGAGCTGGGTGCCATCGGCCAACGGCAGCGACCAGCGCGCGGTCATGTTGTGGGTCCACTCCGGTGCCTGCGGCAGCGGGTTGCCGTTGATCCGCGCCTTGCCGTTGACGACCGGGTCGGTCACTTCGCACGAGAAACACGGTGCAACACTAAGATTGGCGTCCTTGATCTCGGTGTGGTTGTAGCCGCTGCCCAGGGTGACCAGCAGGTTGTCGGTCAGGTAGGCCTGCAGATCCAGCTCGAAGCCCTGGCCCACACTCTTGTCGGCATTGAGCAGGATGTTGGCATTGCCGAAGGCACCGCCCACAGCCGTCAGCTGCTGGTCCTTGACCTGATAGCGGTAGATGCTGGCGTTCAAACGCGCGCGGTTGTCCCAGAAGTCAGCCTTTACGCCGGCCTCGAAGGACAGCACGGTTTCCGGAGCGGCCACGGTCTTGTTGTTGAACGCACCCGCCGACTGGATCGAGCTGCCACGGAAACCGGTGGCGACGCGGCCGTAAACGTTGACGGTGTCATTGACGGCGTAGGTGGCCGAGAAGTCCCAGTTGAACTTCTTGTCCTTGGTCGAGGCCGACAGATAGGGATCAACAGCATCGCCCTTGGCGTAGGCGTCCTGCTGCGCGGCAAGCAGACCGGCGAGGTCGCACTTGGCAATACCCGGGGGCGTGGTCAAGGTCGGTGCAATGCACGGCGAGAAACCAGTGTTCCAGTAATCCTTGACCTTGAGGTCCTTCTTGTCGACGGTGTAACGCACGCCGGCGCGCAGTTCCAGCTTGTCGGTGGCCTGGTAATTCAAACCGCCGAACACGGCCCAGGCATCGTTGGTCTGGTTGATGCGCTGGAAGCCATCCTGCTTGCTGCCGTTGGTGGTGTCGTAGCTGACGCTGTCGACGTCGTAGTCTTCCTTGAAGTAGAACACGCCGGTCTGCCAGTTCAGCGGGCCTTCGTTCTGCGATTCAAGACGCAGCTCCTGGGTCCACTGCGAGTGGCGTGGAATACCATCGGCGGTTTCCGAAGCGAACGGGACATCAGGCGTGAAGTACGGGCCGGAGGTGCCGTCGATGTCGCCGACGCTGAAGGTGTCCACGGTCTCGTAACCGGTGATCGAGGACAGCTTGTAGTTGCCCAGGTCCCAGCTCAGGCGCGCATTGGCACCACTGCTGTCGAGCTCGGAGTGGTTCAGGCCGTCGATCGATACCTTGTTCTCGTCGAAGCCGGGCACGAAGTCGTTGCTGCCCTTCTTGAAGATGTTGCCGCGGAACAGGCGCGCGGTACCGTTGAGGTGACGCTTGTGCGCACCCAGCAACGCTTCGAAGTTGTCGCCTTCGTACAGGAACTGCGCACGCACAGCCGACTCGTCATAGCCTTCCAGGCCGTCGTTCGGGCCGGTGCCGGTGTTTTTCACCCAGTCGTCGCGACGCTGGTACAGGGCCGACACGCGGGCCGACCAACGCGCGCTCAGCGCGCCACCGACGGCGGCTTCCACATTCCACAGGTTGTCGCTGCCGTAGCCGACCTTGCCGTAGCCTTCGAACTCCTGCGACGGACGCACCGAGTCGAACTTGACCACGCCGGCCGGGGTGTTGCGGCCGAACAGCGAACCCTGCGGGCCGCGCAGCACTTCCACCTGCTCCACGTCGAAGATCGGGAAGCCCTTGAGGATCGGGTTTTCCTGCACGATGTCGTCATACACCAGCGAGACCGGCTGCGAGGTATTCAGACGGAAGTCGGTGTTGCCGTAGCCGCGGATGTAGAAGCGCGGGAAGGCACGCCCGAACGAGGATTCGATGTTCAGGCTGGGCACGCGGCCGGACAGGTAACGCACATCGGTACCACCGGAGGCCAGCGCGTCGAGCTTCTCGCCGCTGACGGTGCTGATCGACACCGGCACGTCCTGGATGTTCTCCACCTTGCGTGCGGCGGTGACCTTCACCGCATCCAGCGTGGCGGCTTGCTTCTGGGCCGGGGTCGCATCCTGCGCGGCAGCGGTGAGTGGCAGTACGGCGAGAACGGCTACAAACAGCGGATGCGCTGCCGGCAGGCGGCGGCGGACGGTACGGGTCGGGGACATGGCGGAGAAGGGCCTGTTGAGGAGGAATGGGGAACTGCGCCTAGCACGGAATTGTTGCAGTACAACATTCGTATCGCAATCGTTCAGGTATTCAGCAGCATGACGCCTGTCAGGGGTATCGCGCCCTTCCGCCGCATAGACTTGGGGCTTCCTTCCTGCCCAGGCACCTTGCCATGACCCAGTGGTATTTCCATATCCCCGGCCAAGCCGACCGCGTTGGCCCGATGGACGATGAGGCCGCGCGCCGTTTTGCCCAGGGCAGCCGCCAGGCATTGGCCTGGCGCGAGGGCATGCAGGGCTGGCAGGCGGTGACCGAAATCGCCGACTTCGGCGGCCAGGCCGGCCCGCCGCCGATGCCGCCGCCGGTCGGTGGCAGGGGCAACCGTGCCGACGATATCGACTTCCGCATCATCGGGCATGAGATGCAGTTCGTGGAAATCGAACTGGACCCGGGCGAAAGCGCGATTGCCGAGGCCGGCGCGTTGATGTTCAAGGATTCCACGGTACAGATGGACACCGTGTTCGGTGACGGCCGCCACGAGGGTCAGGGCGGCGGCTTCATGGACAAGCTGATGTCGGCCGGCAAGCGCGTGATCACCGGCGAGAGCCTGTTCGCCACCGTGTTCACCCACACCGGCAACGGCAAGGCCAAGGTCGCCTTCGCCGCGCCCTATCCCGGCACCGTGATCCCGATGAAGCTGGACCAGCACGGCGGCAAGCTGATCTGCCAGAAGGACAGCTTCCTGGCCGGCGCGCGCGGCGTGCAGGTTGGCGTGCACTTCCAGCGCAAGGTGATGACCGGCCTGTTCGGCGGCGAAGGTTTCATCATGCAGAAGCTCGAAGGCGACGGCTGGGTGTTCGTACACGCCGGCGGCTGCGTGGTGGAACGCGAGCTTGCCGCAGGCGAGCGCATCGACGTGGATACCGGCTGCGTGGTGGCCTACCACGCCGGCGTGGACATGGACGTGCGCCGCGTGGCCGGCCTGAAGAGCATGTTCTTCGGCGGCGAAGGCGTGTTCCTGGCCACCCTGACCGGCCCCGGCAAGGTATGGCTGCAATCGCTGCCGTTCTCGCGCCTGGCTGGACGCATGTTTGCAGCGGCACCACAGGGTGGCGGACAGAGCCGTGGTGAGGGCTCGGTGCTGGGTGGGCTGGGTCGGTTGCTGGATGGGGATAACAAGTTCTGATGCTGGTTGGTGCAAAGTCCAGCGGAAACGTGGGCTTTGGGCTTTGGCTCCTGGCCCTTTGCTCGTCATTCCCGCGAAGGCGGGAATCGCTCCCGCCTTTGCTTTTGCTCTAGCGGTAGCCTCAAAAGCCAGAGCGATCCCCGCCTTCGCGGGGATGACGGCTTCAAACAGCATCGGTATTGCCCCAGAGCGATCCCCGCCTACGCGGGGATGACGACTTCAAACAGCATCGGTACTGCCCCAGAGCGATCCCCGCCTACGCGGGGATGACGACTTCAAACAGCATCGGTATTGCCCCAGAGCGATCCCCACCTACACGGGGATGACGACTTCAAACAGCATCGGTACTGCCCCAGAGCGATCCCCGCCTACGCGGGATGATGGCTTCAAACAGCACCGGTACCGCTCCGCAGCGATCCCCGCCTACGCGGGGATGACGATCTCCTTTCCTCGGCACACTGAACCCGAATCGCAGCCCCACCTAAACGGTTCCGCTTGCTGCCACGTGCCCTCTCGACACAAAGCGCTATGCTGGCGCCCTTTCCAACGCCCCCTGTTCATCATGCGCAACGCCCGTCTGCTGCTGTCCCTTTCCTTGTTTGGCCTGCTGGCAGCCTGTGGCGGCGAGAACACCAAGCCCACTCCGCCGGCAGCGGTGCAGCCGACCACGCCGGTAAGGCCGGTCAAGATCGGCGTGGCGCTGGGTGGTGGTGCGGCCAAGGGCTTCGCCCATATCGGCGTGATCAAGATGCTCGAAGCCAATGGCTTCGAGCCGGTGGTGGTATCCGGCACCAGCGCTGGCAGCGTGGTCGGTGCCCTGTACGCCAGCGGCATGAACGCCTTCCAGATGCAGCAGAAGGCCGTCGCGCTGGATGAAGCCAGCATCCGCGATATCCGCCTGTTCTCCGGCGGCCTGGTGCAGGGCCAGAAACTGCAGGACTACGTCAACGCGCAGGTCGGCAACAAGCGCGCCGAGCAGCTGAAGAAGCCGTTCGCCGCAGTCGCCACGCAGCTGGAAACCGGTGAACGCGCGGTATTCGTGCGCGGCAATGTCGGCCAGGCGGTGCGGGCTTCCAGTTCCATTCCCGGCGTGTTCGAGCCGGTGATCATCGGTGGCAAGAGCTATGTCGACGGCGGCGTGGTCAGCCCGGTGCCGGTGGATGCGGCCAAGCAGCTGGGTGCCGAATTCGTGATCGCGGTGGATATCTCCAGCCGCGCAACCGGTCAGCGTCCGACCGGCCTGCTGGGTGCGGTGGGCCAGTCGATCACCATCATGGGCCAGCGCCTGGGTGAGCAGGAACTGGCACGCGCCGACGTGGTGATCCGCCCGGCGGTGCTGGATATCGGTGCCGCCGATTTCGAACAGCGTGGCCGCGCGATCCTGGAAGGCGAGAAGGCAGCGATGGCGGCGATGCCGCAGATCCGTGCTGGTATTGCCCGCCTGCAGCAGGCCCGTCTTGCCACCGCGCGCAACGCCGATGCACGTGCTGCCGCCGTGCAGGCCGAAGCGCACCAGCGTTGCCAGGACAGTCGCAGCCGCATCGAAAAGCTGCGTGGCATCGAGAAGAACTGCAGCGCGCCAGCGCGCTGATGCTTGAAGCCCCTCTCCAACGGGAGAGGGGTTGGGGTGAGGGTACGGGCGAAGCGGATTGCTTCGGACTCAATTGGGCTTCGCCGCCTACCCTCATCCGCCCCTGCGGGGCATCCCCGCCTTCGCGAGGACAGGCTCTTCTCCCAGAGGGAGAAGGAAGCGCCTTCACCGCCCCAGCTGCGACAGCGGCAGGGCGCGGAACTCCTTCACCGTGCGCAGCACGAAGCTGGAATTGACGTCGGCCACACCAGCCGCGTTGAGCAGCTTGTCGAGCAGGAATTCCGAGAAGTGGTCCAGGTCGCGTACGTAAACCTGCAGCAGATAGTCCATGTCACCAGTCAGCGCATGGCAGGCCACTACTTCATCCCATAGCTGCACCGCCTGCACGAAATGATCGATCGCCGCCTGGCCGTGCTTGGATAACTGCACGCGCACAAAGGCCTGCAGGCCCAGCCCGATCGCGCGCGGCTCCAGGCGTGCGCCATAACCGGCAATCACTCCCTCCGCTTCCAGCCGCTGCACCCGCCGCAGGCAGGCCGACGCTGACAGATTCACCCGCGCCGCGAGTTCGGCATTGGTGGCGCGGCCATGCTGCTGTATTTCGACCAGAAGCCGCAGATCCGTGCGATCAAGGTTCACCGAAGCCATCTTTGTTGCTCCGCAGCATTGAAGTGACGCAACAATATTGCGTTAGAACCGGTTGCCAGCGCAATTACGCACACCTGTTGCGCGGCAGGCTTCCTACCATGCGGTTATCTATTCCCTTCAGGAGCTGCCGCCATGGAAGCCAACCCGCGCCGCGTCGAACACCAGCAGACCGACAAGGGTTACGTGCCGGTCTATACCACCGCCGTGGTAGAGCAGCCCTGGGACGGCTACAGCGCCGACGACCATGCGACCTGGAGCACTTTGTACCAGCGCCAGCGCGAGCTGCTGGTCGGCCGTGCCTGCCAGGAATTCCTCGATGCCCAAGACGAGATGGGCATGAGCGAGCACATGATTCCGCGCTTCGATCAGCTCAATGAAGTATTGGGCGCAGCCACCGGCTGGACTCTGGTCGGGGTGGAAGGCTTGCTGCCCGAACTCGATTTCTTCGATCACCTGGCCAACCGCCGCTTCCCGGTGACCTGGTGGATCCGCCGCCCGGACCAGATCGACTACATCGCCGAACCGGACCTGTTCCACGACCTGTTCGGCCATGTGCCGCTGCTGATGAACCCGGTGTTCGCCGACTACATGGCCGCTTACGGCCGTGGTGGCGTCAAGGCGCATGCGATCGGCCCGGATGCGCTGCAGAACCTGACCCGCCTGTACTGGTACACGGTGGAATTCGGCCTGATCAACACCCCCGATGGCCTGCGCATCTACGGCGCCGGCATCGTCTCCTCCAAGGGTGAATCGCTGTACTCGCTGGAGTCGGCCGCGCCGAACCGCATTGGCTTCGATCTGGAGCGGATCATGCGCACCCGCTACCGCATCGACACCTTCCAGAAGAGCTACTTCGTCATCGACGGCTTCGAGCAGCTGATGGCCGCGACCGAGCCGGACTTCACCCCGATCTACGCACGTCTTGCCGATGCCGAGCATCTGCCTGCAGGTGATGTGCAGGCCGGTGACACGGTATTCCAGCGCGGCAGCGGCGAAGGCTGGGCGGATGGCGGCGACGTCTAGACCAGACTGCCTTACCGGAGCAGAAGAAGCCGCCCAAGGGCGGCTTCTTTGCATGCAACGCCGTAAATCCGCCCGGTGCTACGCCGGGTGATCTTTTGTGGGCGCGGCGTGAGCCGCGAAGCAGATACATGGTCAGGTTGCACAGGCACTGATGACTTCAGCAACTTCAGCTTCGCGGCTCACGCCGCTTCCACAGAACCCAAAAATCAAATGCGGAAGCCGAGCTATCGCGAAGGTGCACCACACGCAGCGCCATCGCGTCTGACATAAACACGAATTTCCAGTCGGCTTCGTTATCAGCAACTGAAAAATCGCAGGTTCCGATGCCGCCATCGTCGCTTGAGAATGCAAGCCACGGGATCTCCCGCTGTGCATGTGCGAGCTACCCGCGCCCGCATGAGCGGTGTCAACTCGCCACACCGCGAGCCATCCCCAACGTTCTTCCCGCATTCGATAGGCCCGCGCATGTCCCCAGCCATCCTCTCCCGCCGTCGCCTGCTGCAAGGTGCCGCCGTGGCTGCCATCGGCGTACCAACCCTGTCGGCGCTGCTGCGCACACCCACGCGGCAGTTCCGCATCGGTCATCAGAAAGGCTACCTGAGCCTGCTCAAAAGCCGCGGCACCTTGGAAAAGCGCTTGGCCCCGCTTGGCGTGCAACTCAGCTGGACCGAGTTCCCCGCCGGCCCGGTGCAGCTGGAAGCCCTGAATGCCGGCGCCATCGACTTCGGTGACGTCGGCGAGGCTCCGCCCATTTTTGCGCAGGCTGCGGGGGCATCGCTGGCCTATGTCGCAGCAACAATGCCACGACCGCACACCGAGGCGGTACTAGTGCCCAAGGATTCGCGCATCACCCGCGTCGCTGACCTTAAAGGCAAGAAAATCGCGCTCAACAAAGGCTCAAACGTCCACTACTTCGTCCTCAAACTATTCGAGAAGCACGGGCTTGCCTATAGCGGCCTGAACCTGGTTTTTCTGCCCGCCGCCGATGCACGCGCCGCGTTCGAAAATGGCGCGGTCGATGCCTGGGTCATATGGGATCCACTGCTGGCCGCTGCGCAGAAAGCACTCGATGCACGGATACTGGCCGATGCAAGTGACGTGGTCAGCAACCGCGCTTACTACTTTTCGTCGCTGGACTATGCAGCCAGCAATGCCGACGTCCTTGCGATCACGCTTGAAGAGATCAACAACATCGATCAATGGGCGACAACGAACGGCGGCGCGCTGGCGGCCGAACTGGCCACGCTATGGGGGCTTTCGTTGCCGGTAGCTGAACTCGCGGAGGCACGCAACAGCTACGGCACCGGACCAATTACCCGCGCGATCCTGGCCGAGCAGCAACAGATTGCCGACAGCTTCTTCGCGCTCAAGCTGATCCCGAGAAAGATCAATGTGCTGGATGCCGTCGCTGGCGAAGTCCGCTGATGGCCGGATTCAGTTCGCGGCTGCGCCCTGACAGCGACGGTGCACGCGTCGACCCAGCCATGAGCGCAGCGACGCTGGAACCAACAACGCTGCTATCGATCAGCAAACAGGCGCGCGCGCCCGCAACGTTTGTGCGTGCCGCCGGCAGGCAGCTGCTGCCGTGGCTGCTACCGATCGGGTTGTTCGCCATTTGGCAGCTCGCCTCCTCCCTCGGCTGGCTCAGCGCACGCGTGTTGCCGGCGCCATCGAGCGTGCTCAAAGCGGCGTGGCTGCTGGCAACCTCGGGCGAACTGTGGACACACCTGCGGGTCAGTGCCACGCGTGCGCTGCTTGGCCTGCTCATCGGTGGCAGCATCGGGCTCGCGCTTGGCCTGCTGACCGGCTCGCTGCGCGTGTTCGAGACGCTGCTCGACTCGAGCCTGCAGATGCTGCGCAACATCCCGGCGCTTGCGCTGGTCCCACTGGTGATCCTGTGGTTCGGCATCGGCGAGGCGGCCAAGTTGCTGCTGATCTCGGTGGCGGTGTTCTTCCCGATTTACCTCAACACCTTCCATGGCATCCGCAATGTCGACCCACAGTTGGTCGAGATGGCACGCAGCTATGGGCTGACGCGCTGGCAGCTGTATCGCGAAGTGATACTGCCCGGCGCACTGTCGTCGATCCTGGTCGGGCTGCGCTTTTCACTGGGGCTGATGTGGGTGGTGCTGATCGTCGCCGAGACCATCTCGGCACAGGCCGGCATCGGCTATCTGACGATGAATGCCCGCGAGTTCATGCAGACCGATATCGTGCTGGTGGGCATTCTGCTGTACGCATTGCTGGGCAAGCTCGCCGATCTGTTCGCGCGCCGCCTGGAGCGTCACTGCCTGCACTGGCATCCCGGCTACCAGAGCGAGGCCGGCACATGAGTGCGCAGCAAACATCGGCGGCGGCCATCAGCGGCGGTGTGCATCTGCAATTGCATGGCCTGCACAAGCGCTACGGCGCGCGTGAGGTGTTGCGCAGTACGCAGCTCGATATCAGGCCCGGTCAGTTTGTCGCTGTTGTTGGTCGCAGCGGCTGCGGCAAAAGCACCCTGCTGCGACTGATTGCCGGGCTTGAAGCGGCCAGCGCAGGCTCGGTCAGCATCGACGGCGCGGCGATCAACGCGCCGCACGCAGATACCCGCGTCATGTTCCAGGAAGCACGCCTGCTGCCGTGGCGCAGCGTGCTGCACAACGTCCGCCTGGGTTTGCCGCACGCTGTCCACGAGCACGCGGCACAGGTGTTGACCCAGGTTGGCCTGGCCGAGCGCGCAGAGGAGTGGCCGGCCCGGCTCTCGGGTGGGCAACGTCAGCGGGTAGCGCTTGCGCGTGCGCTGCTGCATCGCCCGCGCCTGCTGTTGCTGGATGAGCCTTTGGGCGCGCTCGATGCGCTCACCCGCATCGAAATGCAGCGGCTGATCGAAGACCTGTGGCAGCAACGCGGCTTCACCGCACTGCTGGTTACCCATGACGTGCGCGAAGCCGTATCGCTGGCTGACCGGGTGATCCTGATCGAGGACGGCTGCATCGCGCTCGACGAAACCATTGCGCAGCCACGCCCGCGGGTGCCGGGCAATCCGGCCTGCGCGGCGATTGAGCAACGTATCCTGCAGCGCGTGTTGCTGCGTCCGGAGCCGCCGGCTACCCAGCACATTGGTGCCTGATCCGGTTTGTCTCCCGCTTCCTTGACCCGGCGCACGCGTTCGCAGGCAAGCGTGCAAGCGTGCAAGCGCAGCGATGCTCTTGGGTAAGCCTGAAATAGCCGGCAGACCTTAGGCACAACCTGCATCAACAGTTGCCAATGGTTTCTTTGTCGCCTGCTGCAAGAGCCAACAAACTGCTGATGTCAGCCCAAGCAGGAGTTCCGATGAATGCCATCCGCCTTTCCCCGATCCCCGTACAGAGCGAGCGCGATGCCGCACTGGATATCGTCCAGGTCGCCGGCAACATCGGTGCCGAAGTGCGCGGCCTGCGTCTGTCATCTGCGTTGCCCCCTGCGCAGGCCGCAGCGATCAAGGCGGCACTGCTCAAGCACAAGGTGCTGTTTTTCCGCGGCCAGCAGCAGCTGGACGATGCACAACAGCAAGCCTTTGCCCGCCTCTGGGGACCGCTGGTCGCCCACCCTACGGTGCCCTCGAAAGAAGGCACGCAACTGCTGGAGCTCGACTCCCGCCATGGCGGCCGCGCCAACTCCTGGCATACCGACGTGACCTTCGAAGTCGCCTATCCGCAGGTCTCGATCCTGCGCGCGGTGGTGATCCCGCCTTATGGCGGCGACACGGTATGGGCCAATACGGTGGCCGCCTACGAACGCCTGCCCGCCGAGCTGAAGTCATTGGCCGAACACCTGCGCGCTATACATGGCAACGACTTCGACTATGCGGCCACGCGCCTGCCCGCAGACACCAGCGACGAGCACCTCAAGCGTTACAAGGACGTGTTCGTCCGCCAGCTATACGAGGCCGAGCACCCGGTGGTACGCGTGCATCCGCAGACCGGCGAACGCAGCCTGGTGCTTGGGCACTTCGTGAAGCGCCTGCTTGGTCACTCAAGCGTCGATTCAGCGCAGCTGCTGAGCGTGCTGGAGGGCCACGTGCATCGGCTGGAGAACACCGTGCGCTGGCGCTGGTCGCAGGGCGACGTGGCGATCTGGGACAACCGTGCAACCCAGCACTACGCCATCAATGACTACGGCGACCAGCACCGGGTGGTACGTCGGGTCACGGTCGCAGGCGACATTCCGTATGGCGTGGACGGCAGGCGCAGCGTGGATCTCACCGCGCCTGCGGTGCGGGCTGCGGAGGCCGCTGCCTGAGGGAGAGGAGCATGCAAGGTCGCCCCCGAGCCGCCAGCTGCATTGACCGCCATTGTTCAGCGACTCAATGCAGCGGCTTCGCCGTTGCAGCCTTGGCCACCCGCCGACCGCCGTACTTGCGGTCCAGGTAGACGCCAACGATCACCGCCACCAGCAACGGTGCCGCCCAAGGGAACAGCTCGATCAGCAGCGCCGGCACCGTGGTGTGACTGTGCAGCCACTGCCACACCGGACGCATGCCGATGCCGAGGAAGGCCACGTGGGTAGCAATACCCGCACCAAGGATCGACTGATAGTGCTGGCGGAATGCCCAGTCCGGACGCGACGGGCCCCGGCGGGCGAACTTCAACATGCGCCAGCCCACCCACAGGCCAATCGACGAGAAGCCCAGGAACAAGGGCTGGCGGTGCTGAATGCCGGTGCCGACAACCACCAGCGCCAGGATGACCATCGGCCACACCGCCAGATGCCAGCCCGGCCGCGACACCAGCTGCTTCCAGTCACGCTTGTCGGTAACTGCGCGCCACGCCAACCAGGTCGCGTTGCCGGTGATCGCCATCAAATAAGCGAGGAACAAGGCCGACAGCGGCTGCTGACGGAAGAACGCGAACTGGATGGTGATCGGCAGAGCAGTAGCCACGATCACCGCCATCGCCACCAGGTAGACCTTGCCCAGCGCGCGATGCCGCGGCGAGCCTTTCTTCATGAACGCCGCCGACCAGAAGCCGACCAGGGCGACCACGCCGGCCAGCACATGCAGCGTAACGATCAGGGAATATCCGGGCATGACAGCGATCTCTTCAGTGGTGGCCGGCGAATGCGATGGCCTGTGCATAGCCTGCGTGAGCCGCTGCGGCCACAGCAGTTGCGGCGGTCACTGATCGACCCTGCCGGAAGTCACTTTCTGCTCCGCCCCCCTTGCCGCTGAGGCCTGCGCCCACCAGCATGCGTGCATGGAAATCACTCCCCGTTCGCGCTGGCACAGGCTGCTGCACCCGCTCAACCTAGCCGGCCTGCTGACCTGGCTGGCGGTAGCGGCCACCCTGCCCTACGGCTCTGCCGAGCAGATGGCCCTGCGTTGGGGCAGTGCCCTGCTGTTCCTGATCGCGTTTCTGTTTGCCGCCAGCTATGAGCGCCCGTCGCCCCAACGCAGCGTGGCGCTGCTGATCGAAGCCCTCGCAGCACTGGCGGTGATCCGCCTGGCCGCCAGCAGCGGCGTCGCGCCGGCCCTGCTGGTGATGTTGGCCGCACAGGTGGCGATGAGTTGGCCACTGCGCATCACCCTGGTGCTGATGTTGCTGGTCAACCTTGGCATGTACCTGGTCCTGCGTGGTACCCACAGCCATCCTGCCGCGGTGGTGCTGATCTTTGCCGGCTTCCAGGCCTTCGCCATGCTGACCACACATTACGCGCGCAGCGCCGAACAGGCCCGTGACCGGCTGGCACTGGTCAATGCCGACCTGCTGGCCACCCGCGCCCTGCTCGCCGAGCGCTCACGCGACATGGAACGACTGCGGCTGTCACGCGAGCTGCACGATGTGGCCGGGCACAAGCTCACCGCCCTGCGCCTGCATCTGCGTGCGCTTACCGCACGCGCCGACGCCGCACCCGAACTCGCCTTGTGCGAACAACTGTCCGCCGAGCTGCTGGGCGATATCCGCGCCGTGGTGCATTGCCTGCGCGACAGCGGCCAGCTCGACATGGACACCGCTCTGCACGCGCTGGCCGCGCCCTTGCCGCGCCCACGCCTCCAACTGCAGCTGGAGGATGACGTGCAGGTCAGCGACACCGCCAAGGCCGAGACCATCCTGCGCTGCGTGCAGGAGGCGCTGACCAACAGCGCTCGCCACAGCGATGCCAAGGTGCTGCAGGTGTCCCTGCGCCGCCACGACGGGCAGCTGCTGCTGGCGATGGAAGATGACGGTCAGTTGCGCGGCGAACCACGCGCCGGCAATGGCCTGACCGGCATGCGCGAACGAGTCGACGAGCAAGGTGGCAGCCTGCAGCTGCAACGTGCCGCTTCCGGTGCCCTGCAGATTCGTGTGGAATTGCCGGCATGAACGATTCCCCCCGCATTGCCCTGGTCGACGACCAGGCCCTGATCCGCGCCGGCCTGCGCGCCCTGCTGCAGCAGCTCGGCATCACCATCGTGTTCGAAGCCGACAGCGGCGACGCCCTGCTCGAACAGATCGCGCAGCAGCCGGCGCAGCTGATCCTGTCGGACATCCGCATGCCCGGCATGGACGGCATCCAGGCCTTGAAGGCCCTGCGCGAACGCGGCGATCAAACACCGTGCGTGTTCCTGACCACCTTCGACGAGAGCGACCTGCTGCTGCGTGCCACCGAAGCCGGCGCGCAGGGCTTCCTGCTGAAAGATGCAGCCCCGGAAGACCTGCACGACGCAATCGGGCGTGCCATCGCCGGACAGACCTTGTTGCAGCCAGTGAGCACCGATGCGGTGCGGCAGCGTTATCGCTACCACGCCGATGACGCGCCGAAGGAATTGTTCAGCCAGAAGGAAGTCGCGGTATTGCGGCTGATGGCCGGCGGCTACAGCAACCGCGAGATCGCCGGCAGCCTGTTCCTGGCCGAAGGCACGGTGAAGAACTACGTCTCGGCAATTCTGGACAAACTCGACACCCGCGACCGCACCCGCGCGGTGTTGAAGGCGATCACCCTGCGGGTGATCTAGCACTCTGCATGTGCGCGACCTGTAGTGGGGGGGGGGGGGGGGGGGGGGGGGGGGGGGCCGGGGCGGGGCCGCGGGGGGGGGCGGGGGGGCGCGGGCGCGCGGGGGGGCGGCGGCGGGGGGGGGGGGGGGGGGGGGGGGGGAGTGGGGGGGGGGGG
>NZ_JBRREI010000070.1:0-20385 GCF_056760195.1 Stenotrophomonas sp. STEN020 | reverse complement strand
GCCTCCCCGCAGCCCCGCCTCCGGCGGTGTGTGGGGCGTCGGGCCGCCCCCGCCGCCCCCCGCCGCGCCCCCCCCCCCCCCCCCCCCCCCCCCCCCCCCCCCCCCCCCCCCACTACAGGTCTGGCTTTACCGGTAAGGCCCCTGCCGAGCATGGCTCGGCACTACAGTGAATCGCTTGCCTCACGCGCGGATCAAAGCGCGTCGAGGTCACCCAAGGCGCGGATCAAACGCCTGGCGCGCTTGTCGGGCTTGTGCTCCGGGGCCTGGTAGCCGGTGCGCTCGGCGGCGCGACGCAGCTGTAGTTCGTGACGCGCCTGCTTCGAGGCCGCCGACTCTTCGTACATGGCCTGCGCTACCGGCGCCGAACCACGTTTGTCACTCAGCCCGCGTACCGCGATCTCGAAGATCTCATCGCCACGCTGCACCCGCAGCGCATCGCCCACGCGGATCGCGCGCGAGGATTTGGGGCGCTGCCCTTGCACATCCACCTTGCCGGTATCCACCGCCTGTTTGGCCAGGCTGCGGGTCTTGAAGAAACGTGCGGCCCACAGCCACACATCCAGACGAATGCTTGCTACCACTACGACTTCACCACTCATCGCGTTGCCATGACTCCTGTGTAAGCCACCAACCGTTGATACCTGACTCCGGCACCCTCACCCGCAAGATGCTAGTGTGCCAGCCCACATCCCGACAGCGTTGCCCATGTCGAAAACCAAGCAAACCCGCTCGCTGACCGAAGGCCCTATCGGCACCAGCCTGCTGATGTTCGCGCTACCCATTCTGGCTGGCAACATCGCACAGTCGCTGAACGGGTCGGTCAATGCCATCTGGGTGGGCAAGTTCCTCGGCGAGGCGGCGCTGACCGCCACTGCCAACGCCAACAACATCATGTTCTTCCTGATCGGTTCGGTGTTCGGCATCGGCATGGCCGCCACCATCCTGATCGGCCAGTCCATCGGCGCCAAGGACCTGCCGCAGGCGCGGCGGGTGATGGGCACCAGCGCCACCTTCTTCATCAGCCTGTCTGCGGTCATCGCGGTGCTGGGCTGGTTCCTGTCGCACCGCTTGCTGCTGGCGATGGGCACACCGGCCGAATCGCTGCCGATGGCCGATGCCTATCTGAAGGTGATCTTCCTGGCGATGCCGCTGCTGTACGCGTTTGCCTTCATCACCGCCGCCTTGCGCGGTGCCGGCGATGCGCGCACGCCGTTCCGCTTCTTGCTGTTGGCGGTGCTGCTGGATATCGCCTTCAATCCGCTGCTGATCTTCGGCGTGGGCCCGTTCCCGGAACTCGGTATTGCCGGTGCAGCCTGGGCCACGTTCTTCTCGCAGGCCTTGGCGCTGGCCGCGCTGATGCTCTACCTGCGCAACAAGCGACACATGCTGTGGCTGGGCCGCAAGGATATCGGCCTGTTGAAGATCGACACCGTCATTCTCAAGGCGCTGGTGGTCAAGGGCGTGCCGATGGGCCTGCAGATGATCCTGATCTCGCTGGCGATGATCATGATGATCAGCATGGTCAATGGCTACGGTGTGGAAACCGCCTCGGCCTATGGCGCAGCAATGCAGCTGTGGACCTATGTGCAGATGCCGGCCATGGCCATTGGTGCTGCCTGCTCGACGATGGCCGCGCAGAATGTGGGCGCCGGCCTTTGGCCACGGGTGGAAGCCACCGCGCGTACCGGTGTGTTGTTCAACTTCCTGCTGACCGGTGCCTTGATCGCGCCGATCATCCTTTTTGATCGCAGCACCCTGGCGTTGTTCCTGCCTGCTGCCAGCGAGGCGCTGGAGATCGGCCGGCACCTGAACCACATCGCGGTATGGTCGTTCCTGTTCTTCGGCGTCAACTTCGTGCTGTCCGGCGTGGTCCGTTCCACTGGCGCGGTGCTGCCACCGCTGTTGATCCTGGCAATCGGCATGTGGGGCATCCGCGTGCCGTTCGCACTGTGGCTGCAGCCACGCTTTGGTGCCGATGCGATCTGGTGGAGCTTCCCGATCAGCGCGCTGTGCTCGATGCTGATGATCATGGCCTATTACCGCTGGGGTAACTGGCGCAGCGCCAGCATCCTCGACAAGCCAGCGCAGGCCACCCCGGCGGAAGTGCCGGCTACGCCGCCGTCGCCGGTGGCGGATCCGGATGTGGAATTGGAGCGCTAGACAGCGTTGTAGGAGCGGCGTCAGCCGCGAAGCTGGCATTGCTGGAAAGGCCTAGAAGCTCAACCCCTCCCCAACCCTCCCCTACGCCTTCGGCGCAAGGGAGGGGGCAGAAACACGGCGGATCAATAACTGCCGTCGAAGGCGAAGATCGGCTTGCGCTGCTGCCACAGGCCCTTGGTGAAGTCAGGGAACTCCAGGGTCTGGAAGCTGTTGGCGATCGACTGCTCGGACAGCGGCGTGATCGCACTCCAGGTCACGGCATCGTAGATGTCGATCGGCATCGGTGCCTTGGCCTTCAATGCTTCCACGAACGCGTGGATCACGAACCAGTCCATGCCGCCGTGACCAGCGCTGGCGGCGGTATCGGCATGCTGCTTCCACAGCGGGTGCTCGTACTGGTCCTGGTAGGTCTTGAACTCTTCCCACTGGTGCGGCGGGCTACGCCCTTCGATATGGATGCCGTGGTTGACGTCCATCCACAGACCCTTGGTGCCCTGCACGCGGAAGCCCATCGAGTACGGGCGCGGCAGGGAGGTGTCGTGCTGCAGCAGGATGGTCTCGCCGTTCTCGCAGGCCAGCGTGGTGGTGACGATGTCGCCGAGCTTGAACTTGACCTTGGTGCTGGGATGGGTGGTGCCACCGCTCTTGGCCACGGTGTAGTCATGCAGACCGCGCGCCTTGCTGGCGAAGGCATTGATATGGGTGAAGCGATTGCCGCGATTGATGCCGGTATACATCGCGCACGGACCGATGCCGTGGCTGGGGTACAACTCGCCATTGCGCTGTACCGAGTGCTCGGTGCGCCAGCGTGCTTCCGACCAACCCTTGGCGCCGAACTCCACGCCGCTGTCGTAGGGATGCTCCGGCGTGCCGTCGTTGAACTTCACCCCGCGCAGGTCGTGCTGGTAACCGCCCTGCAGGTGCACCAGTTCGCCGAACAGGCCCTGCCGCACCATCTGCAGCGCAGCCATCACGTCACGGCGATAGCAGACGTTCTCCAGCAGCATGTACGGCGTGCCCGTGCTGAGCTGGGTGTTGAGCACATCCCAATGGTCCTGCAGGGTAATGCCGGCGACCACTTCGCAGCCCACCGCGACCTTGGCCTGCATCGCGGCAATCGCCATCGGTGCATGCAGCTCCCACGGGGTGGCAATGATCACGCCGTCCAGGCCACGCTGCTCCAGCAGGCGCTTCCAGGCATTCTGGTCGCGGTCGGCGCCGTAGGCCTGCGGTGCCGGCTTGCCGGCCTTGGCCACCATGTCCGTTGCGCGGCCGAGCATGATCGGCTCGATGTCGCACACAGCAACCACTTCGACGTCGTCGCGGCGCACCAGTTCCTTCAGCAGTACCAGACCGCGCATGCCGGTGCCGATCACGCCCAGACGCACCTTGCGGCCACGTGCCCAGGCGGGCGTTTCCGGCAACAGGCTGGTGGCGGCCAGGGCCGCGCTGGCCATGATGAATTCCCTACGCTTCATTGTGTTTCCTCTTTCATGGGTCGTGCCGGTGATGGCAGGTGTGCCACGACCGTGCTGACGGTGTCACTGTCTTCCCCCTCATGCAATGCATGAGGGGGAAGCACTGCTGCGGTGGATCAGAACTTGTAGGTGGCGGTCACGCTGTAGATGCGACCAAAGTTGTTGGCATAACCGGAGAAGTTCATCCAGTCGTTCGGATCGTAGAACGGCAGGCGATTGAACAGGTTCTTCACCGTCACGCCGACGCTCAGCTTCTCGATCGGACGCCAGTTCACGCTCAGGTTTGCCGTCCACCACGCCGGTGCGCCGCCGCAATGGCCGGGGGCCAGGTCGAGGAAGCTGCCGGTGCAGGTCTGCGCGTTGTTGTCCTGCGCGTCGATGCGGTCGTAGGCCCACTTGGTGCCACCGACATAGTTGACGTAGAAGCCGGTATCCCACTTGCCATACGTCCAGTTGGTATTGAACGTGGCGCGCACCTTCGGGTTGTTGTAATAGCCAACCAGGTTGCCGTAGTACCAGCCGTCACCGTTGTCGGAGTTGTACATATTGCGGTTGGCAATGGTCGCGGCCACACCGATGTTCAGGCGGCCCCATTCACCCAGGTCGAAGCGGCTGCGCAGATCCACGTCGAAGCCGTCGATCAGGGTGCGGCCACGGTTGCTGTACTGGCCGATCACGCTGGCGACGTTGCCGATGCTATAGCCCGGCAAGGTGCCCGGACAGGTCACGCCGCTGGCCGGGTCGTTGCACATCGCAGCCAGTGCAGCGAGGTTGGACTTGTCGGATTCGGTGATCGGGAAGCGCGTCATCGAATCGATGTCTTCTTCCTTGCTGTAATCCGGCGCGACGATTTCATCACGGCGGTACACGAACCAGTAGTCGGCCGACACCGACAACCAATCGGTCGGCTCCAGCACGACGCCCAGCGTGGCGATCTTCGCCTTCTCCGGCTTCAGGTCCTGGTTGGGCTGGGTCATGCGTGCCACGTTGCGGCTGCAATCGCTGTTCCACAGGCTGTTGCCAAGGTCCTTGTCGACGACGCGGTTGGACTGCCGCAGCAGGCCTGCGATCGCATTGGTTTCCGCGCAACGGACTTCATCGCGGTAACCGCCGATCTGCGCATACACGCCACCGCTGCCGGCCTCGGCCAGGCTGGGTGCACGGAAGCCTTCCGAATAGGTACCACGCAGCATCAACTGCGGCAGGGCCTGGTACTTCAGGCCGATCTTCGGCGCGGCATTGGCGCTGAAGCCCGGGTACTTGTCCAGGCGCAGTGCCAGGTCCATCTCGAGCTTTTCGGTGAGCGGCGCCACGGCTTCGGCGAACAGCGCGTAGGTGTTGCGCTTGCCGTCGAACCACGAGCCGCCCTGCTGGGTGATCAGGCCGTTGGCAGCATCCGGGTTGCCCGGGGTGTAGAAGGTTTCGCGGGTGGCGTTGAAGCCGAATGCCGCGCGCACTTCGCCGGCCGGCATGTTGAACAGCGGGCCCTCGATCTTGCCGTCCAAGGTGTGCAGGCGGGTCCACGACTCGATGTCGAAGGTCGGGAAGGCTTCGCGGATCAGCGCCGCGTTGGCTTCACTGATCTCGCCGAACTTGTAGGCCGGATGATCGGAAATGATGACGCGGCCGGTACCCGGATCGATGGTGTACGGACCGAAGGCTTTCTCGAAGCCTTTCAGGTTGACGTTGGTGGTCTGGTAGGTGACCGAGTGCGAACCTGCGGTGGCGAATGCGGTTTCCCAGTTCCAGTCGCCGGCAGCACCACGCAGACCTGCCACCACGCGGTAGCTGTCGTCGGTATTGCGCTGACCGAAGTGGCCACCGCCGACGTCCTGCAACAGGTAACCCAAACCGACCACACCGCCATTCATCGCCTTCAACTCCGGGCTGGCGTGGTTGTATTCATTGTTCGGGCCGAGCCACGGGGTCAGGAACTGGTTGACCGTATTGCCGGTGTTGCGCGAGAACCAGCTCTGCGGATTGCCGGTGGTGGTGCCATACGCACGCGGCGTACCGCCATTGGCATGCAGGTCGATGTCGGTGTAGGTAACTTCGGCGAATGCCTCGGTGCTGTCATTGAGCTGGTAATGACCATTGACGTAGGCAGTGACACGCTTGGAATCCGCGCCGCCGTTGATCTGCCGGTTCATCCAGGTCTGCCAGATGCAACGCGTGCCACTGCTGACCTGCAGCACGTTGTTGCAGCCCGGTGCAGCCTCGTCCTTGCGCACGCCGGTGACCGGATCGATGGCGTAGTAATAGCCGGGGTTGAACACGCCCGGCGCACTGCCGGTGTCCAGGCGCAGGTTCTTGATGTAGTCCGGATTGTTGACGTAGAACTGGCCCGGGTGCTTGAGGTACCACTCGCTGTCCGGAATGCCATCGCGCTCATACAGGTTGACGCTGGCATAGACGTTGTAGCCGTCCTCGGCCATGTCGCCGAAACCGCCGGTGACGCTGGCCTGCTTTTCACCGAAGGAATCAAAACGCGAGGCAGTGTCCCAGGTGCCGCTGACTTCCAGGCCCTGGTAGCTGCTCTTGGTGATGACGTTGATGACGCCGGCCACCGCGTCGGTGCCGTACACGGCCGAGGCGCCATCGGTCAGCACTTCCATGCGCTCGATCACCGCGGCAGGAATGGCATCGATGTTGACGAACTGGGTCTGGAAGCCAGCCGGTGCGCCGTAGTACGACAGGCGGCGACCGTTCAACAGCACCAGCGTGCCCTGTGCACCAAGGCCGCGCAGGTTGGCCTGCGAAGCGCCATCCGAACCGGAGAACAAAGACTTGGAATCGACCTGGCCCGGGCGTGCCGCCGGCAGGTTGTCGAGCACCTGCAACAGCGTGCGTGCACCCATGTTCTGGATGTCCTGCTTGCTGATCACCTGCACCGGCGATGCGGTTTCCACATCGGTGCGGCGGATGTTGGAACCGGTCACCTCGATGCGGGACAACTCGGTGGTCTTGTCCTTTTCCTTCTCGGCCTTGTCCTGCGCGAAGGCAGGTGCGGTGATGGCGAACAGCACGCTGGCGACAGCCAACGATAACGGGGCTTGCAAACAGCGTTTGGCACTGCGGTTGGCTGGCAACATCGGGGTTCTCTCCTGGCAAGGGCACGCAAAAAAACAGCAGTTGGCGGGCAAAGCGATCCCATGCCACGGTTCGTGGACCGTAGCCGGGGGTAATCCGGTGGGAGGAGCGGTGTTACGGGTGGGTCATGGGGCGAGGATGTCGGCGGAATCGCCCTCCTCGCCGATCAGTACGGCGTTGGCCCAGTTGGCGCAGACCTGGGACGGTTGGCTACCCTGCGCGCCCAAGGTGCGCAGGCTCAATCTGGACAGGCCACGGATGTCGAGCTCGGGCTTGACCACACCCGGTGCTTTGACGAAACCGCTGTCATAGAGCAGGCGGTCATCGCCCCATACCTGGAACTGGAGTCCGCCGGCCTGACGGCATTGGTCGTCGACGCCGAGGTCGGCGCGTAGCGTTTTCCATTGGCCCTTCAAGCTCATGTCGATGCGGCTTTGTGCACCGACGCCGAGCCCACGGCGGAACTGCAGGCCGTTCATGCGCATCGGCACCGCGGCAGCGAACGAACGGTCGGCATGCACCTGGGCGGCCAACACGGCCGGCAGCGGCAGCTGGGAGAGGTATTGCTGCCGCGCCGGCCGCTCGGCCGTTTGCTGCTCGAGGATGTGGAAGGTGGACAGTGCAATCGGGCCAACATCGCGCGGCTGCAGTGCATCCACCGCACGTGCGGTGCTGCCCTGCGCTGCGGTCACCATCGGATCGGCGCCACTTGCGCCATCGCCATCCGGATTCTGCACGCTGAGCACACGGAAGCGCAGCAGGCGACCGGCATGGGCCGGGAAATCGATGCGCTGCAGTTCCTGCTTCAGTTGCAAATGGCCGGTGGCAATCGGCTTGCCCCACTCACCATTGCTGTCGGCCATGTAGATTTCGTAATCACGTACCTGGCCATGCTTCCAATGCTGGTCATTGCGCGGTGCCAGTTCGATGCCGTCGATCAGCTTGCGCTCGCCAAAGCCCACCACCCACTCATGGGCACCGGTGCGGATGGCCTGGTTGCGCACGCTGCGGAACCACGTCGCCGGATCGTCGTCGAAGGCGTTTTCCAGCGGATGGCCAGGCTCTTCGGCCGGACGGTTGACCACCAGCAGGCTGTCGGAGGGCAGCGCGCGGCCCAGCTCCGGTGCGTTCGGGAAAGCGTCGTCAGCCAGTGCGGCGGCGACCGGGAAATCCAGCTGCAGCTTCAGCGGCGCGCGGATGTCCTGGCTGGCGGTGCGCACATGCAGCGTGCCCTTGCGTTCCTTTGCATCGAAGTACCAGCCTTCGCTGGCCGCCTGCAGTGCAGTGGCATCAGCCAGCTTGGGCAGCGCGCGGCCATCCAGCTGCACGGCTGTCGGCGCAGTACGATTCAACACGCGCAGGCCATAGCGACGCTGCGCCAGCTGACCTTGATACGCGCCCTGCACCGGTGCGATCTCGACCTGCACCGGGCCACTGCCCTGCGCCGGTGCCTGCACGCGGATCTGCTGCGTGCTCGACTCGCCCTTCTGGTAACGGCGGGTGCTGCCATCGTCTTCGTACAAGGTGTAGCTGGATTCGCCCTGCGGATACAGATCGAAGGTCACTTCATCCAGCGGCTTTTCGCCGTCGAACAGCATCTCCGGATACATCGGCAGGATCGCGCCGGCGCGCACGAATACCGGCAGCGTCGCCAGTTCGACCGGACGGTCGAGCTGCTTGCCTGCGGCACCGGCCTGAAGATGGCGGCCGTCCCAATAGTCGTACCATCCACCAGCAGGCAGATGGATATCGCGACGCCAGCCACGGCTCGCCGCCTGGCTGCGATACACCGGCGCGACCAGCAGATCACGGCCGAGCAGGAACTGGTACTTATAGGTTTCGTCCTGCGCGTGTGGGTCCTGCGGGTTGTCCCACATCAGTCCGCGCACCGGCGGTGCACCGCTTTGTGCGGCATCGTGCACCAGCCCGTACATATACGGGGTCAGGCGCATTTTCAGCTTGAGGTAGTCGCGGTTGATCGAGCGATAGGGCTCATCGAAGGCCCAGGGGTGCTTGCGCGCGTTCGACGACCAGCCGGACATACCCATCAGCACCGGAGTGAAGGTTTTCCACTGCAGGTCGCGGGTGAAGGTCTCGGCGCTGCCGCCGAAGATCGCATCGACGTCGCCGCTCGCATAGGCCATGCCCGACAGACCGGAACCCACCAGGGTCGGCACGTGCCAGCGGATGTAGTCCCAGCTGCTGCTCTGGTCACCGGTCCATGCAACCGCATAACGCTGGATGCCGGCCCAACCCATCACCGTCCACAGGAACGGGCGCGAGTCGGAGTTGTTGAGAATTCCGTCGAAAGCCTGCCGGTTGGCATCCATCGCGAACTGATAGCCCTGCCCGGTCCAGGCCACATCCAGCTTCTGCACGCGGCTGCCGGCCTTGCCCACTTCCCAGGCAATCTTGTCGACGCCGTTCTCGGTCCACAGGCCGGTCTTGAAACCGTACTTGGCCAGGCCCTGCACGGTTTCCGGCAGCTGCTTGTAGCCGCAGCCATAGCCGTCGTTGGGCAGGATCCAACCGCCCGGCATATCGTTCTCGCGGTACTTGGCGGCAACGCTGTTGACCACGTCGATGGTGGTGCCGGTGGGGCCATCGCTCCAGCCTTCGGGAACGCTGCCGGGCTTCTTGATGTTGTCGCCGTCGTTGTAGCAATCGGCATCGCCGTAGGACAGCGCCCAACGCGCGACCAGGTTCGGTCGGCCGGTCAGCTGGGTGTAGCGCTCCAGCAGACGCTGCAGATCATTGCCGACGAAGTAATAGGCATCGAAGCGGTCTTCGCGGTGCAGCAGCGTGGCCTGGTCCGGTTGGCGCAGGTCATAGCTGCCGTCGCTCCAGGTATTGCGCAACATGCCCCAGCCGCGTGAGCTGAGCAGCATCGGCGCCGGGCTCGGGCGGTCGCCCTCTTCCCAGCCACCGGAATAGGAAACTTCAAGTTCGCGGCCCTTGAACTGGAAACGGCCGTTCTGCTGGCCGCCACCGTAGAAGGCTTCATCGGCCTGTGAGGACAGCACCTGCACGCTCTGCTCGGCGCTCAGATCCAGCGGCTGCTGTTCCTGCCATAGCGACACCGGCTTGCCGCCGTCCAGACGCTCCAACCGCAGCTGCAGGGGCTGCCGCTGCACATGCAGGACCAGCGCCGGGGTACGCACACGGATTTCCTGCGCGTCTTCCTCCAGCTGCGCCTGCACCTGCTGCACGGGCTGCGGCAACACGATGGGCGCGGCCTTGTCACCAGCGCCGGTCAGCTTGCCGTTGCGGCCGGCCTGCACATGCACGATGTCGTTGGCCAGCACCTCGATGCGCAGGGTGCTGCCGGTATCACTGCGTACGTCCCAGGCACGCACGCCGTCGCGGCCATCGCTGGCGGTGACGGAGCGCAGATTGCCGATGGGCTCGGCCTGTGCGGTCACTGCCGGCAACAACGAGGCCGAAAGCAGCGCCAGCAACAGCGGCGATTGACGAACGCAGTGTTCCACCTTGCCTCCAACCCGTTCAACGGGCGTTTCGAAACCGAGTGCGCCGACTCTAGGGCAGGAAATCGAAAGATGTCAACAAAATGAAAGCAAAAGATAAGTAAGATTTCTTGCAATCGAAAGATGGTGCGCAGCACCAACTTTCACATCGCGAAGCTGAGCGTATTCATTGCTGCGAAAGGGTTTCCCGGGAAACCTTTCGCTTCAGACGATTCTCAAGGGAATAAAGCCTAATCAAATTATTTCTTTCGTTTTGCTTTCGCTATTTGACATTTCGAAAGAAAAGAAAGATGGTGCGCTGGCCAATCAGGAATCACACATGGATGCCACCCTGCTTCACGATCTGACCGCCTGGCAGCGCCTAGGCGGAGCCGATACCGCAACCGAAATCGCCCAGCAGCCCGCGCTCTGGGAAACCCTTGCCCTGGATCTGCAACAGGCCGGCACGCGCCTGCAGGATTTCCTTGGGCAGCGCCTGTCCGATCCGCGCCAACGGGTGATCTTCACCGGCGCCGGCAGTTCCGGATTCATCGCCGAAATGGTGGCCGACACCATCAACGCGCAGTGGCCGGCCGAAGTGCGCGCCGTGCACACCACCAGCCTGCTCACCCACCCGGCGCTGTACCTGCAGCGCGATCGCCCGACCCTGCTGGTGTCGTTCGGCCGCAGCGGTTCCAGCCCGGAAAGCGTGGCCGCCGTCGACCGCGTGCGCGCCGACGTCGACGATGCCCGCTTCCTCGACATCACCTGCAATGCCGAAGGCGAACTGGCCCGTCGTGGCACCGGTCGCGAGGACACCTGCACGCTGCTGATGCCGGCCGCCAGCTGCGACCGCGCTTTCGCCATGACCAGCAGCCTGAGCTGCATGCTGCTGACCGCACTGACCGTGTTCGACAGCGCACCGTGGGCCGAGCGCGTACAGCGCCTGCAGCAGGTTGCCGCACTCGCGCGCCAGGGCTTGGACAACTGGGATGCAGCGGTAGCTGCGCTCGCGGCGCAGCCGTACAACCGCGTTATCTACCTGGCCAGTGGCCCGCTGGAAGCGCTGGCCCGTGAGGCTGCGCTGAAGGTATTGGAACTCACTGCCGGCCGCGTGCTGGCCCTGGCCAATACCCCGCTGGGTTTCCGCCACGGCCCCAAGTCCACGCTCAATGATGAAACCCTGGTCGTCGTGCTGCGCAGCGCCGAAACGCTGTCGCGTCGCTACGAACAGGACCTGCTGGAAGAACTGCGCGGTGACGGCGTCGCCGGCAAGGTATTGTCGATCGGCCCGCATTCGGACCTGGGCATCCACGACGACTACACCTTGTCCGTGCCTGCCCTTCCAGACAGCTGGCTGGCGCCGGTATGGCTGCCGTTCGCCCAGCTGTACGCCCTGCAGCGCTCGGCCGCACTCGGCCTGACGCCCGACAATCCGTTCCCGGACGGCACCGTCAACCGCGTGGTCAAGGGCGTCACCATCCACCATGGCTGATACCCGCGCCCCGGCCTGTTACGGCATCGACATTGGCGGTACCAAGATTGAACTGGTGGCCTGCGATGCCGCCCTGCAGGTCGCGTGGCGCAAACGCATCGCCACCCCGCAGGGCGACTACAACGGCTTCCTGCAGGCGGTGGAAACGCTGGTTGCAGATGCCGATGCAGAACTCGGCCAACGCGCGCAGGCCATCGGCATCGCCCTTCCCGGCGTGCGCGAGCGTCGCAGTGGCCGCCAGCTCAGTGCCAACGTACCAGCACTGACCGGCCAATGCGTCAGCGCCGACCTACAGGCGCGCCTGCAGCGAACGCTGCATTTCGGCAACGACTTGCAGTGCTTTGCCTTGTCCGAAGCACACGGCGGCGCGGCGGACGGTTACCCCAGCATGTTCGGCGCCATCCTCGGCACCGGCGCCGGCGGCGGTTACTGCCTGCACGGCAAGCTGGTCGGTGGCTTCAACGGCCTGGCCGGCGAATGGGGCCACTGGAGCGTGCCGGCCAACCTGCTGCAACGGCATGGTTTGCCGCTGCTCGATTGTGGCTGCGGCCTGCGCGGCTGCGTGGAGCGCTATGTCTCCGGCAGCGGCGTGGCCATGATCGAACGCCACCTCGGCGGCAATGCGGCCAACGCCAGCGAAGTCATCGCCCGGGCCGAAGCCGGTGACATCCGCGCCATGCAGGCGCTGGATATCCACCGCGACCTGCTCGGCCATAGTTTTGCTGCGTTGATTCTTGCCTTGGACCCGCACGTCATCGTGCTCGGCGGCGGCCTGTCGCAATACGCGCCGCTCTACCAGCAGCTGCCTGCGGCCATCGCCGCACATCTGTTCACCGGCGTGGAAGTACCGCCCATCGTGCCACCGCGTTTCGGCGATGCCGGCGGTGCCCGCGGCGCCGCCCTGCTCGCCTGCCAACCCGCTTACCTGATTCCCGGAGCTTGACCATGTCACCGCTGCAATCCCTGCTTGCCTCTCATCGCCAAGGCCACAACGTCGGCCTGTACAGCGTCTGCTGCAGCAACGAACAGGTGTTGCGCGCTGCAATGCATGTGGCCGCGCAGCACGGCACCGTGCTGCTGATCGAAGCCACCTCCAACCAGGTCGACCAGTTCGGTGGCTACACCGGCATGACCCCGCCGCAGTACCGCGCCTATGTGGAAGCGCTCGCCGACGAAGAAAGCTTCCCGCGCGGTCAGCTGATCCTCGGCGGCGACCATCTCGGTCCCAACGCCTGGCAGAAGCAGCCGGCCGCAGAAGCGATGGCCAATGCGCGCGTGCTGATCGAGGCCTACGTCGCCGCCGGTTTCCACAAGATCCATCTGGACTGCAGCATGTCCTGCGCCGATGACCCGACCCCATTGCCCGATGCTACCGTCGCCGCACGCTCGGCCGAGCTGGCGGTCATCGCAGAAGCCACTGCCAAAGCCAACGGCCTGCCACCGCCGGTCTATGTGATCGGTACCGAAGTGCCGATTCCCGGCGGCGAAGCCTCGCTGGCAGGCGGCCTTGCAGTCACCACGCCGGCCGCTGCCGCGCAGACCCTGGCCATCCATCAGCAGGCCTTCGACACACCGGAACTGCGCAATGCCTGGCAGCGGGTCATTGCAATGGTGGTGCAGCCGGGCGTGGACTTCGACCACAGCAGCGTGCACGAATACGACGCCGCCGCTGCCAGCGAGCTGGCGGATTTCCTCGAACAGCAGCCGCGCATCGTGTTCGAAGCGCACTCCACCGACTACCAGCGCGAGTCCGGCCTGCATGCATTGGTGCGCGATCACTTCGCCATCCTCAAGGTCGGCCCGGCCGCAACGTTTGCCTACCGCGAAGCCTTGTTCGCACTCGCCGCGATCGAAGCCGAACTGCTGCCCGCCGCACAGTGCTCCAAGCTGCCGCAGGTATTGGAACAGGTGATGTTGGCCAAGCCGAAGAACTGGCAGGCGCATTACCACGGCGATGAAGCCACCCTGCGCCTGCTGCGCTCCTACGCCTTCAGTGACCGCTGCCGCTATTACTGGGGCGAGCCGGAACTGCTGCAGGCCGTGCAGACTTTGTTCACCAATCTGGAACAGCACACCCCGCCGCTGGTGCTGCTCAGCCAATACCTGCCGGGCCAGTATGTGGCTGTGCGCGAAGGCCAACTAGCCGCCACGCCGGCCGCCTTGGTGCAGCATCGCGTCGGCCAGTGCCTGGGCGAATACGCGCGTGCGTGCAGCGCCAATCAGGCAGGTACGCGCAAGCAAAGCGAAAGTTTGCGCACCCAAAACCTTGCGAACGGTTAATCTCCGCTTTCAAACGCACACGAGAACTGACCATGCGCAATACCCGTCCCCGCCGACAGCAGATCCTGCAACGCCTGATCGACCAGGGCTCGGTGCAGGTTGCCGAACTGGTTGACCAGTTCGGCGTGTCGGCGGTGACCATCCGTACCGACCTGGGCCACTTCGAGGCCCAGGGCCTGGCCACGCGCACCCACGGTGGCGCAACCCTGGTACGCATGCCGCCGCAGGAACAGGACATCCACGAGAAAGATGCGCTGAACCTGTCGCTGAAGGAATCCATCGGCATGCGCGCCGCGCAGCTGGTGCAACCCGGCGACAACATCATCATCGACTCCGGCTCCACCACCATGACCCTGGCACGGCATCTGCGCGATCATCGCGACGTCACGGTGATGACCAATGGTTTGAACATCGCCTGGGAACTGGCCAACGCACCGGCGGTCAACGTGCTGCTGACCGGCGGCCTGCTGCGCAAGCAGTCGCTGTCGCTGCAGGGCAGCCAGGCCGAAGCCAGCCTTAACTCCTATAGCTTCGATACCTTGTTCCTCGGCGTGGACGGCCTGGACCTGCAGTTCGGCCTGACCACCCATGACGAAGCCGAAGCCCGCCTCAATCACCGCATGGTCGAGCGCGCCCGCCGCATCGTGGTGCTGACCGACGCCTCAAAATTTGGCCGCGTCAGCCTGCACCGCATCGCCCGCCTCGACCAGATCCACGCCATCATCACCGATACCGGCATCGACGATGCCACCCGCGAGGGACTGCAGCGCCAGGGCATCGAAGTGATCACCGCCGAGCCACCGCTATGACCGCTACCCGCAGCCTGTACGGCCGCATCCTTACTCCGTTTGGCTGGCGCCGCGGCCACGTCCACTTCGACCAGCAGCTGCGCACGCTGGAGGTGGAAGACCACGCGGGTGATAGCGGCGATCTGCCGATCATCCTGCCCGGCTTCATCGACCTGCATGTGCATGGCGCAGCTGGCGTGGACCTGATGCAGGGCGGCGATGTCGCCCGCCGCATTGCCCACACCCATGCCCGCTACGGCACCACCACCCTGCTCGGCACCACCATGACCGCCGAGTACGCCGAGATCGAGAACGCCCTGCGCGGTGTAGCGCAGGTCATGGCGACGCCGGATGCGGATGCCGCGCAGATCATCGGCGTGCATCTGGAAGGCCCCTTCATCAGCCCGCAGCGGCTGGGCGCACAGCCGCCACGCACGCTGGAAGCAACGCTGGAGTCGGTGCAGCACCTGCATGCCCTGGCCCCCATCAAGGTGCTGACGATCGCACCGGAGATCGGCCAGCACACCGCCTTGATTCCAGCGCTGGCAGCGATGGGCATCCGCGTGCAGATCGGCCACAGCGCAGGCACATACGACGACGCGGTCGCCGCATTGCAGGCTGGCGCGGTTGGCTTTACTCATCTGTTCAACGGCATGACCGGCGTTGATCACTACAAGCCCGGTATCGCTGTTGCCGCCTTGGCGCATGCCGAATACGCCGAACTGATTCCCGACCTGCAGCATGTGCATCGCGGCGCGATCCGCATGGCGGTGCGCGCGATCCCGCGCCTGTACGCGGTCACCGATGCGACCGCCGCCACCGGCATGCCTGATGGCGAGTACGCCTTGGGCGAACAACGCGTGCACAAGTGCATGGGCTGCGTGCGGCTCTCCACCGGCTCGCTGGCTGGCAGCGCACTGACCATGGATCAGGCGCTGCGCAATCTGGTCGATGTCGGCCTGGAACTGGCCGATGCCTCGCAACGTGTCTCCACCATCCAAGCCGATTACCTCGGCCTGGAAGACCGCGGCCGCATCGCCCCGGGCCTGCGCGCCGACATGGTGGTGCTGGACTCGCAATTGAAGTTGCAACAGGTATGGATAGCCGGCAACCCGGTCGAGCCAAACTGATCCGCTCCATGTAGTGCCGAGCCATGCTCGGCATACCGCGCGAAGGCGCGGCGCGATCCGGCAGCGCATACACCGGAGCAAAGTGCAGCCGAGCATGGCTCGGCACCACAAAACCCAGCCCCAGGAACGCGCCGATGACAGACACCACTTTTGCCGTGCCCGCCAGCGACGCCGCGCCGCGCTGGCCAGTGCGCTATCTCCTTTTCATCGCCGGTCTTGGTGGCCTGCTGTACGGCATCGACATCGGCATCATTGCCGGCGCCCTGCCCTATCTGGAAGCCACCGCCAGCCATGCCTGGCAGCTGAGCAGCCAACAGATGGGCTTCGTGGTCGCGGCGGTATTGCTGGGCAGTGTGTTGTCATCGCTGTTCGCCGGCATGATCGCCGACCTGATCGGCCGACGCGGCGCGATGATGCTCGCCGGCGTTCTGTTCACCGCCAGCATTCCGATCATGGCGCTGGCCTCGGGCTATACGCCGCTGCTGCTTGGACGCCTATTGCAAGGCATCAGCGGTGGTTTGATCGGCGTTGTGGTGCCTTTGTATCTGGCCGAAGTGCTGGGACCGGAACGACGCGGTCGGGGCGCGGCGATGTTCCAACTACTGCTGACGGTTGGGCTGGTGCTGGCCGCCTTGATTGGCCTGTACCAGGCGCATTCGGTGGATGCAGCGACCGAGTCGGTGCGCAATCTGCCACTGGTGCAGCAGGCACAGCATCTGTTCGCGGTGAAGGACCAGGCCTGGCGCACGATCTTCTGGACCTGCCTGCTGCCGGGTGTGGTGTTCTGCATCGGCCTGTTCTGGCTCAACGAATCACCACGCTGGCTGGCACGTCGCGGTCGCATCGATGCCGCACGTCGCGGCTTGCAGGCCACGCTGCCGCCGTCGCAGGTGGAAACCACGCTGGCGCAGATCCAGAATCCAGTCATCGCGAAGGCCGAAGGCGAGCGCGACCGCCTTTTCAGCCGCCGCTACATGGTGCCGTTCGTGCTGGCCTGCCTGGTGTTGGCTTTCACCCAGGCCACCGGCATCAACTCGATCCTCGCTTACGCGGTCAACATCCTCAATCAAGCTGGTCTGCCGGGTGCCGCTGCGAACGGCGCGGATGTGGCGATCAAGCTGCTCAACGTGATCATGACGCTGGTCGCCTTGTTCCTGGTGGATCGCAAGGGCCGCAAGTTCCTGCTGATGATCGGCAGTGGCGGCATCTGTCTTGCCCTGTTGGCTGCAGCGATGTTGTTCTTCAAGGCCGAACAGGGCCGCGCCGATGTGCAGCAGGTATTGCAGCGCGCGGTGCAGGCAGATGGCCTGCAGCTGCAGCTGGATGCGGCGCAATGGCATCAGCTGGCCGGTACCCGCAATCGCGACGGGCAACCCTCGCAGCTGACGGTGTCGTGGAGCTATGGCGGCTTCAGCGATGTGCGTTCGCTGCGCAGTGACAACCCCAGCGATCAGCAGCTGTTGATCGAGCGCTCCAGCACCGTGCACGCCGACAGCGTGATTGGGCGTTTCTTCCGCAACCTGCACCTGAATCCCTTCCCTGACCCGAGCGCCGCTGCCAATGCACCGCTGCGCATCGAGCAGGCCTGGATCGGCGCGGTGCCGCCGGCTTCGCATGGCTGGGCGGTGGCGGCCTGCATCCTGGTATTCGTAGCGTTCTTCGCGGTCGGCCCAGGCGTATGCGTATGGCTGGCCTTGTCGGAGTTGATGCCAAACCGCATCCGCTCGAACGGCATGAGCATCGCGTTGCTGATCAACCAGTTCGTATCGACTACGATCGCGGCGGTGTTCCTGCCGACGGTCGGCCACTATGGCTACGCGAGCATGTTTCTGTTCTGGGCGGCATGTACGTTTGCATTCTTCCTGATTGCTGCGTTCTGGTTGCCGGAGACCAAGGGCAAGACGCTGGAACAGATCGAGGCGCATTTCCGCTGAGCGACGGCAGAGCTACAAGCCAAAGCAAGAATCAAAAGTCCCCTCATCCGCCCTCCGGGCACCTTCTCCCGCAGGCGGGAGAAGGGACAGCGGAGCTTTTCTGCTGTTGGATAGTTGGCCACGCAGAGCGCAAGCAACACCTAAGATCCAAGCTTTTCCACTTAGTGGCAGTGGAGCTACAAGCCAAGCAAGAATCAAAAGCCCCTCATCCGCCCTCCGGGCACCTTCTCCCGCAGGCGGGAGAAGGGACAGCTAGGCTTTTCTTGCTATCGGATAGTTGACCGCGCAGAGCGCAAGCAATGCACCAGCCCCCAGCAATGCCAGCCTTCCCTTCTCCCGCCTGCGGGAGAAGGTGCCCGGAGGGCGGATGAGGGAGCTTCTACGCTTCTACGCTTCTACGCCTCTGAGCTTCTACGCTTCTACGCTTCTACGCTTCTACGCTTCTACGCTTCTGAGCTTCTGAGCTTCTGAGCTTCTGAGCTTCTGAGCTTCTGAGCTTCTGAGCTTTCCCAGCTTCCAGCCCTCACTCCATCCAACCCCACAAACGCAAACGGCCACCCGAAGGTGGCCGTTGCTGCAAACAGGCAGAGCCTGTTGGCGGGACTATCAGCCGGCAGCCTTGGCAGCCAGGCGAGCAGCCTTGGCCTGCTGGGCAGCAGCCAGATCTTCCTTGATGCGGGCAGCCTTGCCTTCCAGGCCACGCAGGTAGTACAGCTTACCGGCGCGAACCTTACCGCGGCGCTTCACTTCGACCGAGTCGATGATGGCGCTGTGGGTCTGGAAAACGCGCTCGACGCCGTAGCCGTGCGAGATCTTGCGCACGGTGAAAGCGGAGTTCAGGCCAGCATTCTTGGTGCCGATGACGACGCCTTCGTATGCCTGCACGCGCTCACGGTTGCCTTCCTTGACCTTCACGTTCACCACGACGGTGTCGCCCTGGCTGAACTTCGGCAGTTCGCGGGTGATCTGGGCGGATTCGAATTCCGCGACGATGGACTTGTTCAGCTTGCTCATTGGGTTACACCGATTGTTCGGGGTGGGCGTGTCGGTATCGACAGCTTAGGCTCATACAGTCGCCGGATTGCGCTGCACGTTATTGTTTTGGCTCCACGTCAAGCCATTCAGCCGACGGGAACTCGTAATTCTAACTTACTGATCGCCCTCGGCGCCAGTAGCTTGCTTGAACGAATCTGCAAGCGCCTGCCGAGCTTCGGCGAGCAGCTTGCGGTCGACCTTGTTCAGGCCGGCCTCGTCCAGCAGATCCGGGCGGCGCAGCGCGGTACGCAGCAGCGATTGCTGGCGGCGCCAGGCGGCGATGGCTGCATGGTTGCCGGAGCGCAGCACGTCCGGCACATCGCCCAGCGGGTGGCTGGCCGGATGGCTGAAATGCGGGCAATCCAGCAGACCATCGCCTTCAAAACTGTCCTGGACCGCCGATTCGGCGTCGTTCAGAGCACCGTCCTGCAGGCGGGTAACCGCATCGATGATCACCGCCGCACCCAGCTCACCGCCGGACAGCACGTAATCACCGATGGAAATCTCCTCGTCGACCTCGCCCGCCAGGAACCGCTCGTCCACGCCCTCATAGCGGCCACAGAGCAGGATCATCCGCGGCAACGCCGCCAACTCGCGGACCTTGGCCTGGTCCAACGGCCGGCCCTGCGGGCTGAGATAGATCAGTGGTGCCGGGGTGGGATCGGCCGCACGCGCCGCCGCCAGGGCCGCACGCAGGGGCTCGATCAGCATCACCATGCCGGGGCCGCCACCGAATGGACGGTCGTCCACGCGGCGATAATTGCCCTCGGCATAGTCACGCGGGTTCCAGCCATGCAGTTCAAGCAGGCCCCGCTCCTGCGCACGACCGACCACGCCCAGCGCGGCCGATTGGGCGAGAAACTCAGGGAACAGGCTGATGACGTCTACACGCACAGGCTTTAAAACTCCGGATCCCAGTCGACCACGATCAGGTTGGCCTCGAAATCCACGGATTTGACGAAGTCGCCCATCACGAACGGAATCATCCGCTCACGGTCGCCGCGGGTTACCAGTACGTCGTTGGAGCCAGTGCTGAACAGGTGCGAGGCAATACCCAGCTTGACGCCTTCGACGGTCTGCACGTCCAGGCCTTCCAGATCGACCCAGTAATACTCATCCGCGCTCGGCGGCGGCAAGGCGCTGCGGGCGATGTAGATCTCGGTACCGATCATGGACTCGGCCACGTCGCGGTCGCTCACGCCCGGGAAGGTCGCCACCAGGGTCTTGCCCGAATCGCGGCCACGCACACCGGTCAGCTCGGATTCCTGCCCCGCAGGGGTACGCAGAATCCAGGGCTGGTACTTGAAAATGGCGGAACGCGGCTCGGTCCAGGACTCAAGCTTCAGTTCGCCGCGCACACCAAAAACGCCGGCAATCCTGCCCAGCAGGATCCGGCGCTCGATATCTTTCTTCATATAGCAGTCGGGGGGGGGGGGGGGGGGGGGGGGGCGGGGCGGGGGGGGGCCGCGGGGCGGCGGGCGGGGGGGGGGGGGGGGGGGGGGGGGGGGTGGGGGGGGGGGGGGGGGGGGGG
>NZ_JBRREI010000069.1:0-20534 GCF_056760195.1 Stenotrophomonas sp. STEN020 | reverse complement strand
GGGGGCTGCCGCCGCCCCGCCCGCCCCCCCGCCCCCCGCGGGGCGCCGGTCGGGCCCCCGCCCCCCCCCCGCCCCGCCGCCCCGGCCGCCCCCCGGCCGCGCCCCCCCCCCCGCTCCTACAAACAGCCACGGGCAGCACTGCGCGTCTCCAAGGCGTAAAATGGTGGGCTGAACCCCCGCCAGCCTTCAGCAAGCGAGCAAGCCCGTGACATCGATCAAGCAGGAAGACCTCATCCAGTCCGTCGCCGACGCGCTGCAGTACATCTCGTACTACCACCCGGTCGACTACATCAAGAACCTCTCCGCCGCCTATGAGCGCGAAGAGTCGCCGGCAGCCAAAGAGGCCATCGCGCAGATCCTGATCAACTCGCGCATGTGCGCCGAAGGCCATCGCCCGATCTGCCAGGACACCGGCATCGTCACCGTGTTCCTGGAAATCGGCATGAACGTGCGCTGGGACGACGCCACCATGGGCGTCGAGGACATGGCCAATGAAGGCATCCGCCGCGCCTACGCCTACCCGGACAACAAGCTGCGCGCCTCGGTGCTGGCTGACCCGGCCGGCAAGCGCACCAATACCAAGGACAACACCCCGGGTGTGGTCAACGTCAAGGTTGTGCCGGGCAATACGGTCGATGTGATCGTCGCCGCCAAGGGTGGCGGTTCGGAAGCCAAGAGCAAGTTTGCCATGCTCAACCCGTCCGATTCGATCGTCGATTGGGTGCTCAAGACCGTGCCGACCATGGGCGCTGGTTGGTGCCCGCCGGGCATGCTCGGTATCGGCATTGGCGGCACCGCCGAGAAGGCGATGCTGCTGGCCAAGGAATCGCTGATGGAGCCGATCGATATCGCCGATCTGCAGGCCCGTGGCGCCTCGAACCGTGCCGAAGAGCTGCGCTTGGAGCTGTACGAAAAGGTCAACGCGCTGGGCATCGGCGCACAGGGCTTGGGTGGCCTGACCACGGTGCTCGACATCAAAGTCAAGGATTTCCCGACCCACGCCGCCAACCTGCCCATCGCGATGATCCCGAACTGCGCCGCTACCCGCCACGCCCACTTCACCCTGGATGGCAGTGGTCCGGTGATGCTGGACCCGCCGTCGTTGGAGGACTGGCCCAAGCTGACCTACGACGCGTCCAAGGGCACCCGCGTCGACCTGGACAACATCACCCCGGAAGAAGTGGCTGCATGGAAGCCGGGCCAGACCCTGCTGCTCAACGGCAAGCTGCTGACCGGCCGCGACGCCGCGCACAAGCGCATGGTCGAGATGCTCAACAAGGGTGAGCAGCTGCCGGTGGACCTGAAGGGCCGCTTCATCTATTACGTCGGCCCGGTCGATCCGGTGCGTGACGAAGTGGTGGGCCCGGCCGGCCCGACCACCGCCACCCGCATGGACAAGTTCACCCGCCAGATCCTGGAGCAGACCGGCCTGCTCGGCATGGTCGGCAAGGCCGAGCGCGGCCCGGCGGCGATCGAGGCGATCCGCGACAACAAGTCGGCCTACCTGATGGCGGTTGGTGGCTCGGCCTATCTGGTGTCCAAGGCGATCAAGGCCTCCAAGGTGGTCGGCTTCGCCGACCTGGGCATGGAAGCCATCTACGAGTTCACTGTGCAGGACATGCCGGTGACCGTGGCAGTCGACTCCACCGGTGAATCGGTGCACAAGACTGGTCCGCGCGAATGGCAGGCACGCATTGGCAAGATTCCGGTGATCGTCGAGTAATCGGCATCTGTCACTGGTGATGCAACGACGGCCCGGGCTATGCTCGGGACGTCGTCGTTTGCAGGGATGGTTCGATGCGCAGATTCCAATGGATGCTGGCTTTTGTGGTGTTGTCCTTGCTCGCCGCTTGCGCGAGCGGTGGCGGAGGCTGGGGCGACGCGCCTCGCAATGACCCCGCAGCCTGCGTCAGCTATTGCCAAAAAGCGTATGAGCTCTGCAACGCCAATCCTCGCAGCTACGGCGATTGCGGCGAAGCAAACCGTAACAACCAGTGCGACAAGATCACCAATCCCGAGCTGCGCGGTGCCTGCCAGACCTCACAGGCGTTCTGCCAGAACCGGTCAGCCGCTGCGGTATGTGGTGAGCGCTTGAACGGCTGCATGAACAGTTGCAACTGAACCAGCCGATAGCTGCGGCTAACCTGTAGTGCCGAGCCATGCTCGGCAGAGGCTTTCCCGGAAAGGCATCAAATCATCAGCTTCGCGGCTTACGCCGCTCCCACAAGGGGCAGGTCAGGCTTGGTTAGAATGCGCTTCCTCCTGCCGGGAACTCAGCGCATGTCAGTCGTTCTGTACGGATCGCAAAGCACTGCTTCATTGGTGGTGCATTGGCTCTTGCTTGAGCTTGGTATAGAGCACGAGCTGCGCCAGCTGGACTTTGAACGCGGTGAGCAGAAGTCAGCGGAGTTCCTGACGATCAATCCTGCCGGTCGCGTACCAGCACTGATCATCGATGGTCAGGTGCTGACCGAGTCCGCTGCCATCGCCATGCAGTTGGCTGATCTGCACCCGCAGGCGGGCTTGGCGCCCGCGCTAGGTACGCCTGCACGCGGTGACTACTACCGTTGGATGTGCTTCTGCGTGTACACCTTGATGCCGGCCTACCGCGCCTGGTTCTATCCGCAGGAGCCGGCGGGAGAATCGAATGCGGAGGAGGTGAAAGCGCGTGCCCGCGTGCAGCTGGAGGCAGCGTGGCAGCAGATGGCTGATCACCTGGGTGCTCACGGCCCTTGTGTACTGGGCGAACAGCTGAGCGTCGTCGATTTCATGTTGACCATGTTGATGCGCTGGAGCCGCAATATGCCGCGGCCTACCGATAACTGGCCGGTGCTGGCTGCGCATGCGACGCGGATGAAGGCGCGGCCGGCGTTTGCCGAGGTATATCGGCGTGAGCGAATTGACGATTGGTGGTGATTGGGGCGAAGCGGAAGCCTGTAGGGGACGGTAGCTTCGCGGCTTACGCCGCTCCCACAAAAATGGGGATATGACTGCTTCAATCGACGTAGTCGTCGAACTTGCGTCCGCCTTGGAATGGCATCAGGTGCTGTTTGATGATGCCGTTGGGCACCGTCTCCAGTTTCATCACGCCGTATTCCTGCGGCCATTGGGCCTGATCGCGCGGTAGCTTGAAGGTGCCCATCAACATGTCCACCAGCGGCAGGTGAATGGCGTAATTGACGTCCACATACTCCTGCTGCCGGGCGTGGTGCCAGTGGTGGTAGCGCGGCAGTACCAGCAGGTATTCCAGCCACCCGAAGCGGATGCCGAGGTTGGCATGCGCCAGCACCGCCTGCAGGCCGACCAGAATCACGTAGGCATTCACCGCCGAGGTCGAGAAACCCAGGATCAACAGCGGCAGCAACACGGCGCTGCGGGTCAGCACGATTTCGACAAAGTGCACGCGCGAGCCGGCCAGCCAGTCCATATGGCGGCTGGAGTGGTGCACGGCGTGGAAGCGCCAGAGCCAGGGAATATTGTGATACGCGCGGTGCAGCAGTGCCTGTGCCATGTCGGCGACGAAGACCGCGATCAGGAACTGCGCCCACACCGGCAGCGACTGGATGGCTGCTTTCAAGGAGGGGAAGGCAGCCAGCCCGGCGATGGTCGAAGTGGAGGCGGTGACCAGAATCAGGATGAACTGCACCAGCACGTGGCTCATGAAGAAATACGCCACATCGGTGCGCCAGCCGGGGCGTAACGGCGACAGCTCGCGTTTGCCCAGGTAGCGCTCCAGCGGCACGAACACCAGCGCCGAGAAAAACAGCGACAGCACGAACCAATCCAGCCCCAGCGAGTAAGGCGTCTTGCCGATGGCATCGAACTGAACGTTTGTGCCGCCCAGCAGTACCGCCACGGTTGCTGTGCCCACGCCCAAGGTGGCGATACGCTTGTTGCGATCGCGCAGGATCGCAACCGTGCCCATGATGAAAGCCGCTGCCAAACCCACCAGCAACAGATGGCGGGCAAATTGCTCGTTGTAAACCGCACGGAATTCGCGGCTGGTGAGTAGTTCAGGAAAATGGAAGCAGGCGACCGCCAGCAGGCTCAACACGCCGAGTAGCGCAGAGCTGTAGGCAAAGAATGAGCGGCGGGTACGGATCATTGCGGACTTCCTGTCTCTGATCCGGCGATTCTGCCTGTCTCTGCTGAACGGGGGAAGTGCTACGGGAGTCAGGGGCGGCTTGCTTCACACTGGCTGTGCACGTATGCCGGTAGCTTGATCTGCATCAGGCACGGACACGCGATGTGCTTGTAAGGTGGCCTTTCCGGGAATGATCTGGGGTGGATGGATGAGTGGATTGACGGTTCCGGTGAGCGCGGCTGATCACATCCAGGGCAATCTGGATGCTGCAGTCGTATTGGTCGAATACGCGGACTACCAGTGCCCGTATTGCGGCGAGGCGTTCTCCCTGGTCAAGCGCCTGCAACAACGCTTTGGCGAGGGGCTGTGCCTGGTGTTCCGCAACTTCCCCTTGGTGCAGGCGCACCCACAGGCGTTGCCTGCGGCGATCACCGCCGAGTACGCCGCCGTCCACGGTAAATTCTGGGAGGCGCATGACGCGTTGTTCCGCAGCCAGCAGCAGCTGGGTGAGGTGGTCTACCGCGAGTTGATGCGTGAGTTGGGCTTGCCCGAAGAAGGCCTGGCCGCAGCAATGGATGACAACAACCATCTGCTGCGTATCCAGCGTGATATCGAGAGTGGCGTGCGCAGCGGCGTCACCGGTACGCCGGCTTTTTTCATCAATGGCGAATTGTTCCAGCCCAGGCAAAGCTTCGAAGAGCTCTACGACGCCATCGTCCAGGCCAGCGCCAAGCGCAACTGAGGCTGTCTGGCGCAGCCCAGTGCGGCGCCAGAGCAGGTGCTGCACATAACGTGCCTCAGTCGATCAGGCTTAGCACGGTTTCCGGCGGGCGGCACAAGGCCGTGCCCTTGGCGGTACGCACGATGGGGCGGTTGATCAGCGCAGGGTGTTGGCTCATCGCCTCGATCAGTGCGACCTCGTCATCGAGCTTGGCGGCCAGTCCCAGCTCGGCATAGGCTGCTTCCTTGCTGCGCAACAGGTCGCGGGCCGGCATGCCCATGGCGTCCAGCAGCGTGCGCAGTTGTACGGCCGTGGGCGGGCTGTCGAGGTAGTTGATGACCTCGATGTCGACACCGGCCTCCTGCAACAGCGCCAGTGCGCCGCGAGAGTTGGAGCAGCGGTTGTTGTGCCAGATGGTGGCTTTCATTGTTTAGAACCACTCCAGCAGCGACACGCCCAGGCCGATGTACGTCGCCCGGTGGTTGTAATCGATCATGCTCTCGCCGTAGCCATCAAACACCTGCACATGGCCGCGCAGCAGCTTGTTGATCGGGAAGCCGTAGTCCATCTGCAGCGAGCCATGCGAGCGATCACCGCTGCGCAATGAATGGCGGCCGGTGATGGCCAGCTCATGGCCGTTACGGTTGTAGACCAGGGTGGCGTCACCACGGCCCATGTAATCCTCGATATCCGGGTTGTTGTCGTCGCTACGACCTTCCGGGATGCGGTACCACGGGCGCAGCATGATGGCCCAGTTCTCACGGTCCAGGCCGACATTCATCACCACCCGGTTCCAGCTGCGCGAAAGTGGATCGCTGCGGCCGTTGGACTGATGGTTGAGGCTGAAGCCGGTCATGCGGCCGTTCCAGCCGAACAGCGAGTAGCCGTTGCGGAAGGTCAGCATCACTTCCGGTTCGTAGTTGGTCTCGCGGAACGGGCGCGACAGTTCGCTGTTATAGGCCTGCCAGCGCGAACTCTGGGTATAGCCGACCCAGATGTCGCCGTTGTCGCCAAACAGGTTCTCGGTGACCTTGGTCTTGAAACTGAGTTGGAATTTCAGCTCGGTGCTGTCCAGCTCCTCGGCCTGGGTGACGGTGTTGTTGGGGTTGGGCGAGTGCGGCATCTCGTTGGGCTTGCTGCTCCAGAATGCCGGCAGCAGATACACCGGCTTGTAGGCGCGCAGCTGGAACAAGCCCAGCTTGGAGTCCTTGGCCAGCTCCCAGCGGCTGTCCAGCAAGGAGCCGCGGCCGGCATTGGCGGCGGCGGCGTCCAGTTCGTCATGTGCGAACAGCTCGTTGCGGCGCGGCAGCGGCTCGTCCAGCTCCTTGGCGGTGGCCTTGGCCTCCTTGCGCGCCTGTAGAGCAGCGGCCGCCGCAGCATCGGCTGCGCGGGTATCGGTGGCGGTGCGGCCCAGCGCGTTGTCGTAGCAGGCCAGGCGGGTGGCATCGGTCTCAAGCGCGAAGCAGGCCTGCGGCGAGGCGGGCGTCGGCATCGATTCCTGGGCCAAGGCCGAAGCGCTGGCGCCGCTCAGGATGAGAAGTAGGGCATGGGGAAGAGCTTGTGTTCGCATGGGTTCCATCCGGTCGCTGTGGGGTGGCCGGGCCGGGGCAATCGAGGGCGTTGCACGCCGGCAGCAGTGGCAAGGTGGGGATTGTCGGTGATTCCCGGGTCGAGGTGGCGTTACGGCGGCCCTCAGAAAAACCAGGCAATGGCGAACACGCCGACCATGGCGACCGCCAGGCCCAGCTTGAGTGCGACCCCGAGGACGATGCCCAGCCACGTGCCGAGGCCGACCTTGGTGGCCTGGCCGAGCTGGCGGCCGTGCAGGTATTCGCCGCCCAGCGCGCCGAGGAACGGGCCAACAAACAGGCCGATAGGCATGAAGAACAGGCCAACCACCGTGCCGATCGCCGAGCCGATCAGGGCCAGCTTGCTGGCGCCAACCTTCTTGGCACCGGCGATGGTGCAGAGCACATCCACGATGATCGATATGACCGTCAATACGCCCAATACCACCAGTGGCAGCCAGCCCACCCGGTCAAATCCATCGCCCCAGGCCGCCAGCAGCAGGCCGACGAAGACCAGCGGTACCCCCGGCAGCGCGGGCAGGATGATGCCGGCGATGCCGACCAGGACCAGCAGGGCGCCGACCAGATAGAAGATGAATGAATAGTCCATGTTTACTCGGAGGGGGGTCGGATAGGGGTTGACTTTAATGCATGTGCCGGTGTTGCAATTTCGTTTGGCCCGAGTTAAGTTGCAGCCGCTGAGCTTGGCAAGGTCACCGTGAATCGTGGCCTGATGGGTAGATCCAAGGATTTGCTGCATCGTTGCACCTCGCTTCCTCCTTGCAACCAGCCGCCTTACCGGGCGTAACCATCAAACGAAAGAGCTACAGGGAGTTAGTCGAGATGTCTGATCGCGAAACCGGTACCGTCAAGTGGTTTAACGACGCCAAGGGCTTCGGCTTCATCAGCCGCGAAAATGGTGAGGACGTGTTTGTGCACTTCCGTGCCATCCAGACCGATGGCTTCAAAAGCCTGAAGGAAGGCCAGAAGGTCACCTTCACCGTAGTGCAGGGCCAGAAGGGCCTGCAGGCTGACGCCGTACAACCGGCCTGATCCGGCCGACGTGCAGCCAAAAGAAAGGCCCGCGCAAGCGGGCCTTTCTTCGTCAGCGCTAACGGTAGCAGCTCAGCGGATCACCACACGGCCGTTGACCACACGCACATAGGTGTTCTCGCGGATCCCGCCCAGGTCCTTCTGGTTGACCACGATCACGCGGCCATCGTCCATGCGGACCTGGATGTCATACGAGTTGCCGGTGACGTTCTGCTGGATTTTGTTGCCAGCCATCGCACCACCAACGGCGCCTGCGACGGCGGCGATGTTCTGGTTGCCCTTGCTGCCGCCGGTTTTGTCGGAAATTTCATGGCCGGCCACCGCGCCGACGATGCCGCCCAGGATGGCGCCGGTAGCGCTGGGAGCGGTGCGCCCGGAGGCGACAGTATCGATGCGGGTGACAATGCCGCAGTCGGTGCAACGGTTCTGGTTGTAGCCGTTGTTGTTGCCGTAGTTGCCACCATTGTTATAGCCGCCGTTGTTGTAACCACCGCCGTAACCGGGGGAGGTGGCGCAACCGGCCAGCGCCAGACTGGCAATTGCGCCTACAGCGATCAGTTGGATCTTCATGGTGTTTCTCCTTGCCAGATTGAAAGTGGGTACAGCTGAGTGACCCGCGGCGAAGATCCTGCGGTTTTGCGTGTGAATGGAGGGCCAATCACATGTGAAAACGCAGTTTGCTTACTTGAAGTCCTGATGGCATGACTTGCAGTCGCTGCCGATTTTTTGCACTGCAGCAGCCAGTGCCGCGCAATCTGCCGGTGGCTTGGCCAGCGCATCGTTCAAGGTGGCGCGATAGCGGCTGGCGTGTTGCTGGAAGCGCTCGTCATCACGCAGGCCGGGGAAGGCGGTTTCCAGATCGTTGGCCAGTGCGCGCAGGGTCTGCAGGCGCGGGGTGCTGTCGGTGACGCTGCAGCGATTCTGCTTCTGGCTCTCGCCCAGCAGTTGGGCCTGCTTGGCCATCACCGTCATCAGGCTGTCCGGGAAGTGATCCTGGCGGGCCTGGATGGCGCGCATCCCCATCACGGTGGCAATCACCCCGATCAGCAGGCCGGCGACCAGAACGAACAGGTAACGCGAGGCTTTGGACGGGGGGCGGGCGGGTGCAGGGTCGGACATTGCGTTGGCTCCAGGCTATTGGCAAAGGGGTTCGACTGCCGGCCATTATGCAGTGGCGTGAGCGAAGCCCGCGTCATCGTGGCGACACCCGGCTCGCCGCAGGTCCGGGGCAGGCCGTAAAATGCGCCGATGAAAGAAGAATTGCGTGAGCGCTTTGCCGGCATCGACCGGTTGTACGGGGCCGGCACCATCACCCATCTAAGTGGCTGCAAGGTCGCGGTGGTTGGCATGGGCGGGGTTGGCTCGTGGATCGTGGAGGCGCTGGTGCGCTCGGCCGTGGGCCATTTGAGCCTGATCGATGCCGATGATATCTGCGTCTCCAACACCAATCGGCAGCTGCCGGCGATGGCCGGGCAGTACGGTCGCAACAAGGCGCTGGCGATGGCCGAGCGTTGCCGTGCGATCAATCCCGATGTCGAGGTCGAGGCGGTGGAGTCATTCCTGACGCCTGCCAACATGGCCGAGCTGCTGGACCGCGGCTTTGATCTGGTGATCGATGCCTGCGACAGCTTCCGGGTGAAGGTGGAAACCATCGCCTGGTGCCGCCGTCGCAAGCTGCCGATGATCACCATCGGTGCTGCTGGTGGCCGCACGGACCCAACTCTGGTGCGGGTGCGCGACGTGTCGCGTACCGAGCATGACGCGATGATGGCGCTGATCCGCAAGAAGCTGCGCAGCGAGTTCAACTTCCCCACGAGCGCAAAGCGCTACTTCGGTGTGCCGGCGGTGTATTCGCTGGAAAACGTGAAGTACCCGCAGGCTGACGGCAGCGTTTGCGGCATCCGCCCGAACCTGGGCCCGGATGAGGCACTGAAGCTGGATTGCGGCGGCGGCCTGGGCGCGGCAACGCATATCACTGGTGCGTTTGCGTTCGTGGCGGTGGGCAAGGCGTTGGAAATGCTGTTGAAGAACCGCGCCTAATAACACAGCAGCTGGTAGAAGCGGTGATTGCTTGTAGGAGCGGCGTCAGCCGCGAAGCTGACAATCTCTGCTGGCGCGCATGGGAAGGCAATCCAACGCAGCTGCAGTTCTAGAATTGTGTGCGGCCCAGCCAGTACGAGCTTCGCGGCTGACGCCGCTCCTACAAAATCAGGGCGCGTCGTTACTGCAGTTTGAACAGTCGCTTCGCATTGGCCGTGGTCTGCGCGGCGATATCCTCTGCAGGTTGCTGGCGCAGTTCGGCAACAGTATCGAGGATCTGCCGCAGCCGCACCGGCTCATTACGCTGGCCGCGGATGCCTGCATCCGGTTGATCCGGGGCATCGGTTTCCAATAGCAGGAATTCCAGGGGCATCTGCGTCACCAGGCCGCGCAACCGGTTTGCGCGGGTATAGGTAATGGGGCCGCCCAGGCCGATCATGAAGCCCAGGTCCCATAGCTGCCTGGCCTGCTCTGGACTGCCGGAAAAGCTATGCACCACGCCGCTGAGTTTGCCGACACGGCGGATGCGCTGGATCACTTCATCCAGGGCGCGGCGCGCATGCACTATCAGCGGCAGCTGAAAATCCCGCGCCAACTCAAGCTGGCCCTGGAAGTACATGCGCTGTTCGGCAGGGTCGAGATTGTCGACAAAGAAGTCCAGCCCGCATTCACCGATGGCGCAGGGCGACTCGCGCTCCACCCAATCGCGCAGCTGCTGCAGATGCTCGGGACGGTGCTCGGGCAGGAGCATCGGGTGCAGGCCGTAAGCCGGATGCAGCCCTGCATCGGCCGCGCAGACCTCGCGCAGCTTGGGCCAGCTGGCCGCAGTCACCGCCGGCACGATCTGCATGCCCACGCCGGCAGCGCCGGCGCGGGCGATCACCGCCTCGCGGTCGATGTCGAATTGAGCTGCATCCAGATGGCAGTGGCTGTCTACCAGCTGCACGGCTCAGCGCTTGCCCGGCAGTATCGGTGGCTCGGCCGGGTCCTTGCGTCGCTTCCAGTTGGCGAGCAGCAAGGTGCTCAGGCCAAACAGGATTTCATCGACAAACGGGATCGGGTCGGGCAGCAGCATGCTGATGACGAACAGCGCACCGGTCAGCTTGAACAGGGTGGGGTAACGCAGCTTGCGTGCCCATTCCAGAAACGGCGACAACATCATGCTCGACATGGCGTATCCAGATGAGAAGGGTTCAGACTGTCCTGTGAGATCAGGGCCAGCAGGCTGAATATTGCGACGACTAGAACGATTTCGATAGCGATCTGACAGAAATACTAGCCTCTGTTCAGCTTATCCATGCTGGAATCCCCCCAACACAACCGCGGCCAGCCGCACGGAGACAGATCATGAAGAGCACAACCACGACCGTTTTGGTTGCCGCCGGCGCGTTGCTGGTAGGTGGCATCGCCACCGCCGCCTTCATGCAGGGCCGCGACAAGGCCAGCACCGCGCCTCTGGTCGAGGGCGCACGCCCGGTGCTGGATACCTCGCCGCTGGTAGACGACGCCGCGGTTACCGGCAAGGTGGAAACCCCGGCTGAACCGCAGCTGCAGTACGCCGACGTGCTCAAGGTTGCCACGGTGACGCAGAAGGAACGCGTTTACGGCACGGTCACTGGCAGCGATCCGATCCGTGAAACGTCCACTACCAGCACCCCACATGAAGTCTGCGAGGACGTGGTAGTGCAGGAACGTCTGCCCGAACGTGACGGCAATGTCGGCGGCACCGTTGCCGGTGCGGTCATCGGTGGCCTGCTGGGCAACCAGGTTGGTGGTGGCAACGGCAAGAAAGCAGCCACCGCTGCCGGTGCCGTCGCAGGTGGCTTGATCGGCAACCAGGTCGACAAGCGCCATGTAGGCGGCCGTGTGGTGAACCGTACCGAGCGCCAGTGCCATACCGAGCAGCGCACCGCCGAGTCCAGCCGCATCACCGGTTACAACGTCAGCTACCGCAAGCCCGATGGCAGCACCGGCACGATGCGCATGGACAGCCGTCCGGGTGAGCGCGTGTCGCTGGGCAATGCCAACCAGACCATCGGTTACGACGTGACCTACCGTTACGACGGCGCAGAAAAGACCGTGCGCATGCAGGACAAGCCGGCCAGCGATCGCCTTCCGGTTATCGACGGCCAGCTGGTGACGCAGACCGCGGCGATGGCACCGGCGGCAAATCGCCAGTAACCATCGCAAGCCGTAGACCTGCTCTCTTCAGCAGTTGAATCACCCGGAATCCGATGCCAGACCTCTGGCATCGGATTTTTTTATTGTTTTGTTGGAGCGGCGTAAGCCGCGAAGCCCACACGCTATCAGGTGGTGCGAATACCTCTTTAGGGGGCGAGCATTGTCAGCTTCGCGGCTCACGCCGCTCCCACAAACAAGTGCCAGCAAGCTAGCGCCGGTTTGACCGGCAGGGGTGGCCGGCGCAAGCTCAGCGTCCTTGCTTGCCGCACACAGGAACCGCGATGAGTGTCTTCGACCTGCGACTGGAAACCGAACGCCTGCTGCTGCGGCCACCAGGTGCCGAGGATTTCGAGGCATTCGCAGCGTTCTGCGCCGATCCGCAGACCATGCAGCATCTCGGTGGCGTACAGGCGGCTTCGGTCGCATGGCGCAGCCTGGCGGCGTTGACCGGAAGTTGGCAGCTGCTGGGTTACTCGATGTTCTCGGTGATCGAGAAAAGCAGCGGGCGCTGGATCGGCCGGGTCGGGCCTTGGCAGCCGCATGGCTGGCCGGGCACAGAAGTAGGCTGGGGCATCGCCTCCGAGTTCTGGGGCCGTGGCTACGCACCGGAGGCGGCGCGGGTCAGCGCCGACTGGGCCTTTGATACGCTGGCTTGGCAGGAAGTGATCCATACCATCGTGCCTGCCAATACCAGTTCGGTGGCGGTGGCCCGCAAGCTGGGCTCCACCTTGCTGAGGCAAGCACGCTTGCCAGCGCCTGCCGATATGGAGGTGGATGTGTGGGGGCAATCCCGGCAGCAGTGGATGTCACGGCGCTGAGATCGCTTTTTGCTGCGGTCGCAGCTTTACCGAAGCACCCGTGATCCGTTCAGATGGAAGCTGTCGTCTGCCAGTTCGGTAGCGGGGAGTGGATCAGTGAGTGTTTCGGGTGCTGGGTTGCGGGTGTATGGCATGTCAACGTCGGGCAACTGCCACAAGGTGCGTTTGCTGCTGGAGCAGTTGGGTACGCGCTATGACTGGGTCGAGGTGAACAGCGCCGAAGGCCAGACCCGCACCCCGGAGTTCCTGGCGCTCAATCCCAACGGAAAAGTGCCGCTGGTGCAGCGCTCCGATGGTCGAGTACTGACCGAATCCAATGCGATCCTGTTCTGGCTGGCTGAAGGCACCCCGTTCCTGCCGAGCGATGGTTGGCAGCGGGCGCAGGCCTTGTCGTGGATGTTCTTCGAACAGTACAGCCACGAGCCCTATATCGCCGTCGCGCGCTTCATCAGTATCTGGACGGCGGCCGATTCTCCGCGACGCGCTGAACTGCCGCGTCTGCGCGAGCGTGGCCATGAGGCCTTGGCTGTGATGGAACGCCACCTGCAGGGCAATCCGTGGTTCACCGGTCCCGATTACGGCGTTGCCGATATCGCTTTGTTCGCTTACACCGCTGTCGCTGAAGATGGTGGCATTGGCCTGTCGTCGTATCCGGCGATCCAGCGCTGGGTACAGGCGGTGCAGGCCCAGCCCGGCTTCATGCCGATACTCGCGGGTTGAATCTTTGTTGTTGATGCTTGATTCCGTTGTCTCACTTGTTTGCTGTGGAGTCTGTCTGCATGTTTGCTCGTGTACCGAATCCCATTCCGGCCCGCATGAAGGGCCTGAACCGCGCTGAGATCTGCGACACCAATTTCATCGAATTCGTCAGCGCGCTGGCGCCGGGCCCGGATCAAGGTCCGCAGCCGGCTGCGCCGGTGTTGCCGGGTAGCGCCTTGGATGCCCAAGGCTTCCGCGAACTGTTCGAATCCCAGCTGATCAGTCGTCATCTGGATTTGATGGCACGCGTACTGCGGGTGCAGAACAAGGTCTTCTACACGATTGGCTCGTCTGGCCACGAAGGTAATGCGATGGTGGCGCGCGCCGCCCGGCATACCGACCCGGCCTTCCTGCATTACCGCTCCGGCGGCTTCATGGCCGAGCGCTTCCGCAAGCTGCCCGGTATGGACCCGGTGATGGACTCGGCGCTGTCGTTCGCGGCCAGCAAGGACGATCCGGCCAGTGGCGGCCGCCACAAGGTGTGGGGCAGCAAGCCATTGTGGGTGCTGCCACAGACCTCGACCATCGCCTCGCACCTGCCAAAGGCGCTGGGCACGGCGATGGCGATCGAAGCCGGCAAGCGGCTGGGACAGGGGCTGCCGATTCCCGATGACAGCATCACCATCTGCTCGTTCGGCGATGCCTCGGCCAATCACGCCACCGCGCAGACCGCGTTCAATGCGGCCGCCTGGAGCAGCTTCCAGAAGCTGCCGGCGCCAGTGTTGTTCGTCTGCGAAGACAATGGCATCGGCATCTCGGTCAAGACGCCTGAAGGCTGGATAGCCGAAAGCTTCCGGCATCGGCCGGGGCTGGATTACTTCCATGCCGACGGCCTGGATCTGGTCAACGGTTATGCCGACGTACAGCGCGCAGTCGAACACTGCCGACGCACACGACGACCGACCTTCCTGCACCTGCGCACCACCCGCCTGATGGGCCATGCTGGCACCGATTTCGAGATCGAATGGCGGGCGCTGGAGGAGCTGTGCGCGGTGGAAGCCGGCGATCCGTTGCTGCGTTCGGCGCAGGTTGCGGTGGAGTCCGGGCTGATGGACAAGGCCGAAGTGCTGGCCTTGTACGAACACACCCGCCAGCGCTGCTTCGCCGCGGCCGAGGATGCCGACAAGCGCCCGCGCCTGACCGAGCTGCAGGATGTGATCGCGCCGCTGGCGCCGTATACGCCGGACAAAGTGCGAGCCGAGGCTGCGCGCAGCGACTACAGCGAGCGGCGTTTGCAGGTGTTCGGCAGCGAGGCCGGCTTGCCGGAGAATCAGCCGGCCAAGCATCTGGCGGTGCAGATCAATCAGGCACTGCACGACCTCTTCGCCAAGTACCCGGAAACCCTGTTGTTTGGTGAGGATGTGGCGCAGAAGGGTGGCGTATACACCGTTACCAAGGGCCTGCAGAAAGCTTTCGGTCCGCGCAGGGTATTCAATACCCTGCTCGACGAGACCATGATCCTGGGCATGGCCCAGGGTTTTGCCAACATGGGCATGCTGCCGCTGCCGGAAATCCAGTACCTGGCCTATCTGCACAATGCGGTCGATCAGGTGCGTGGTGAGGCCTGCTCGCTGCAGTTCTTCTCCAATGACCAGTACCGCAACCCGATGCTGATCCGCATCGCTGGGTTGGGTTATCAGAAGGGCTTTGGCGGCCATTTCCACAATGACAACTCGATCACCGCCATCCGTGATATTCCCGGGCTGGTGGTGGGCTGTCCATCGCGTGGCGATGATGCTGCAGCAATGCTGCGCACGCTCGCCGCCTTGGCCAAAGTCGATGGGCGGGTCTGCGTGTTCCTGGAGCCGATCGCGCTGTACATGACCAAGGACCTGCATGCCGCGGGCGACGGCCAATGGCTGTTCCCGTATCCGGCACCGGATCAGGCGCTGACGCTGGGCGAGGGCAGGGTTTATGGCGAAGGCAATGATGATCTGTTGATCATCAGCTACGGCAATGGCGTGCCGATGGCCTTGCGCGCAGCCAAGAGCATCGAGGAGCAGCATGGCTGGAAGGTGCGGGTAGTCGATCTGCGCTGGCTGGTGCCGCTCAATGCCGGCTACATCTCCGAGCAGGCCAAGGGTGCGAAGCGCATCATCGTGCTAGACGAAGGTCGCCAGAGTGCAGGCGTAGGCGAGGGCGTGATCACCGCCTTGGTCGAAGCCGGTCACGCGCAGGTGCCGCTGCGCCGGGTGACCGGTGTGGACACCTATACGCCGCTGGCTGGTGCGGCCTTGCTGGTGTTGCCGGGTGATGCGGATGTGGTGGCTGCAGCGGCCGAGTTGGTGTGAGCCGCTAGCGGCACCTTGTAGGAGCGGCGTCAGCCGCGAAGCTGGGATTATTGAAGTCGCCGGCGTGTCTGCGACCTGACTGATCTGTGGTTTCGCGGCTGACGCCGCTCCTACAAAAAGCCCGCAAACGTCGCTGTCCCACAGAAAAACAAAAACCCCGCCAAGGCGGGGTTTTGTTTTCAAACACTAACAGCTGGATCAGCTATTGGCTTTCAGCTTGGCCAGGCGCAGCCAGGTGTCGACCACGGTGTCCGGGTTCAGCGACACCGACTCGATGCCTTCCTGCATCAGCCATTCGGCCAGATCCGGGTGATCGGACGGGCCCTGGCCGCAGATGCCGACGTACTTGCCCTTGGCACGTGCGCTCTTGATCGCCATCGACAGCAGCTTCTTGACCGCCGGGTTACGCTCGTCGAACAGGTGCGCGACGATCGAGGAATCGCGGTCCAGGCCCAGGGTCAGCTGGGTCAGATCGTTGGAGCCGATCGAGAAGCCGTCGAAGATCTCCAGGAACTCGTCAGCCAGAAGTGCGTTGGACGGCACTTCGCACATCATGATGATCTTCAGCCCGTTCTCGCCCTGCTTCAGACCATTGGCGGCGAGCACTTCCACCACCTTGCGGCCTTCTTCCAGGGTGCGAACGAACGGGATCATCACCCACAGGTTCTCCAAGCCCATCTCGTTGCGCACGCGCAACACGGCCTGGCATTCCAGTGCGAACGCCTTGGAGAAGCTCGGGTCGACGTAACGGCTGGCGCCGCGGAAGCCGATCATCGGGTTCTCTTCATGCGGCTCGTAGTTGTTGCCGCCGATCAGGTTGGCGTACTCGTTGGACTTGAAGTCCGACAGACGCACGATCACCGGGTTCGGTGCGACCGAGGCGGTCAGGGTGGCAATGCCTTCGGCCAGACGGTCCACATAGAAGCTCACCGGATCCTTGTAGCCGGCAATCTTCTCGTCGATCTTCTTCTTGGTGGCAGCATCCTGACGGTCGTATTCCAGCAGCGCATTCGGGTGAATGCCGATGTGGCTGGCGATGATCATTTCCAGACGGGCCAGGCCGATGCCGGCGTTCGGCAGCTGGCCGAAGTCGAAGGCGCGTTCCGGGTTGGCCACGTTCATCATGATCTTCAGCGGTGCCGGCGGCATGTTGCCTAGATCGGTGGTGGTGCGGTCGAAGGCCAGCTTGCCGGCGTAGATGAAGCCGGTATCGCCTTCGGCGCAGCTGACGGTCACTTCCTGGCCATCCTGGATCAGCTGGGTGGCATTGCCCGAGCCGACCACGGCCGGCACGCCCAGCTCGCGCGCGATGATCGCGGCGTGGCAGGTGCGGCCACCACGGTTGGTGACGATGGCCGACGCGCGCTTCATCACCGGCTCCCAGTCGGGGTCGGTCATGTCGGCGATCAGCACGTCGCCCGGCTGCACGCGGGCCATGTCGTCCAGCGACTTGACCACGCGCGCCACGCCAGCGCCGATCTTGGCGCCAACGGCGCGGCCTTCGGCAATGACTTCACCCTTTTCCTGCAGCGCATAGCGCTCGATCTGGGTGGCCTTGGCGCGCGACTTCACGGTTTCCGGGCGGGCCTGGACGATGAACAGCTTGCCGCTGACGCCATCCTTGGCCCACTCGATATCCATCGGGCGGCCGTAATGCTTTTCGATGACCAGCGCCTGCTTGGACAGTTCCTGCACGTCCTCATCGCTGATCGAGAAGGTGTTGCGCACCTCGTCCGGGGTGTCTTCGATCTTGACGCGCTCGCCCGGGACGTCCGAATAGACCATACGGATGGCCTTGGAGCCCAGCGAACGGCGCAGGATCGCCGGCTTGCCGGCATGCAGGCTGGGCTTGTAGACGTAGAACTCGTCAGGATTGACCGCGCCCTGCACGACCATCTCGCCCAGACCGACCGAGGAGGTGACGAACACCACATCGCGGAAGCCGGACTCGGTGTCCAAGGTGAACAGCACGCCCGACGAACCCACGCCCGAGCGCACCATCAGCTGCACGCCAGCGGACAGGAACACGTCTTCGTGCTTGAAACCGTGGTGCACGCGGTAGGCGATGGCACGGTCGTTGTACAGCGAGGCGAACACTTCCTTGACCTTGTGCACGACGTCGTCGGCACCGGTGACATTGAGGAAGGTTTCCTGCTGGCCGGCGAAGGAGGCGTCCGGCAGATCTTCGGCAGTCGCCGAGGAGCGCACGGCCACGGCGATGTCGCCACCGCCGTTTTCGGCGCTCAGCTTGGCGTAGGCGGCACGGATGTCCTGATCCAGCTGCGGCTGCAGCGGCGCATCGATCACCCAGTCGCGGATGACCTTGCCGGCAACGGTCAGGGCGGCGACATCTTCCACGTCAAGCGTGGCCAGCTTGTCGAAAATGCGCTTGGACAGGTCGTTATGGGCAATAAAGTCCTTGAACGCTTCGGACGTGGTTGCGTAACCACCGGGGACGGACACCCCCAGACCGGCTAGATTGCCGATCATCTCCCCAAGCGAGGAGTTTTTGCCACCTACGCGGGCCAAATCGGCCAAGCGCAGTTCATGCAACCACAGGATATTCTCGTTCAAGCGCGATGCTCCGTTGAGGCCATCGCCCGTGGCGGGCTTGGGATGGCCACGTCCGTAGGAAGAAGCCAATATGATGCAATGCACACCGAAGCCGCACAAGCTTGTGACAATACTTTGTCTTGTGCTTGTCTTTTCTGGGACAGGCTAGGTCATCACGCTTGACCCGTGGTCAGGATCACACTCTGAAGGGAGCTTTCATGACGGCAATCCGGCCGGTTTTCTATGTTTCCGACGGCACCGGCATCACCGCCGAGACCGTCGGCCACAGCCTGTTGACCCAGTTCAATGGCTTCAGTTTCGTTACTGATCGCATGTCGTTCGTGGACGATGCAGACAAGGCGCATGAGGCTGCGGCGCGCATCCGGGCCGCAGGCGAGCGCTACCAGGTGCGTCCGATCGTGATCAGTTCCTGCGTGGATTCCAGCCTGGGCTCGATCCTGGAAGAGAGCGGCGCCCTTGTCCTGGACGTGTTTGCCCCATTCATCGGGCCGTTGGAGCAGGAGCTCAGTTCCGCCCGCCACTCCAAAGTTGGTCAGGCCCACGGCATGGTGGATTTCGACACTTACCATCGTCGTATCAATGCGATGAATTTCGCGCTCAGCCACGACGACGGCATCGCAGTGAACTACGACGAGGCCGACCTGGTGCTGGTGGCGGTGTCGCGCGCCGGCAAGACCCCGACCTGCATCTATCTCGCCATGCATTACGGCATCCGTGCAGCCAACTACCCGTTGACCGAAGAGGATCTGGAGCAGGATCGCCTGCCGCCGCGTCTGCGTCCCTACCGCAACAAGCTGTTCGGTTTGACTATCGACCCGGAGCGTCTGCAGCAGATCCGGCAGGAGCGCCGCCCGAATTCGCGTTACGCAAGCTTCGAGACCTGCAAGCGCGAAGTCACCGCGGCCGAGACCATGTTCCGCATGGAACGCATCCCGACCCTGAGCACCACCCACACCTCGATCGAAGAGATCTCCAGCAAGGTGCTCGGCACGCTGGGCCTGCAGCGCGAGATGTTCTGAATCACAGGTAGTGCCGAGCGATGCTCGGCAGAGGCGTTACCGGTAAACCCTGATTGACCTTGATTTGTCTTGTGGGAGCGGCGTCAGCCGCGCAGCCCCCGTCAATGAAATCGCAGGGCGCCCTGCAAGTCCATTGAACCATCAGCTTCGCGGCTCACGCCGCTCCCACAATGTTTGGGGCCCCCGGGAACGCCTCTGCCGAGCATCGCTCGGCACTACGACCGGACGCTGGTGATCGATGTTGCTGCGTCCTACACGCCACGGCGTGTAGGATCACCCCATGGCAGGCGCACTCTCCCGCATTGATCGCATTCCCCGACTCAGCCGTCTAGGTTGGTTGATGGGCTTGTACGCGGAGAACCACGATCATTTGATGCGCTTGTTCGCACCGGATCGCCTGCAAGTTGGCAGCCACCTTTCCAGCATCGGTGACGGTCTGGATCTGCGCCTGGATGTGATCGAATGCCACCGTTACACGGTGGAGCTGCGGATGACCTACGACCTGTGCGATCCGGTCACCGGCGAGCCTGATCCTTCGGCGTTCGTGCGTCTTTACCGCGATGCACGCCAGGCTGAAACCACGCATTGCTACGTCGGCAGGCGCTGGCAGGACGTGATGGGCATGTACCCGCCGCCGGAAGCGCTGATCAGCCATCGCATGCGCATGAACACCTTCCTTGGGAAATGGCTGGAATATCTGGCCGAACGCGGCCACAGCGTGGCTACGCTGCGCCGCGTCGACAGCACCGTGGTGCCAATGCGGCGCATGGATGTGTTGCCGGGCTGAGGCGCAGGCGACGCATCGGTCATACTGCACGCCCCTCTGGTTCCGGTTGTCGCTATGCCGTACACCCCGATTATGGCCACGCTCGGCTACGTACTGTCTGCCGACGGCAGCAAGGCCTTGATGATCCACCGCAATACCCGGCCCGGTGACATGCACCTGGGCAAGTACAACGGGCTGGGCGGCAAGATGGAGACCGACGAGGACATCCTTGCCTGCATGCATCGCGAGATCCGCGAAGAAGCTGGTATCGAGTGCGGTACAACCCGTCTGCGCGGCAGCATCAGCTGGCCGGGTTTCGGCAAGAACGGCGAGGACTGGTTTGCCTTCATCTTCGTCATCGATGACTACACAGGCACGCCGATGGACGTAAATCCGGAAGGCACCCTGGAATGGGTGGCTGTGGATCAGCTGGAGTCACTGCCACTGTGGGAGGGTGATCGCCACTTCCTGCCATTGGTGTTCGATGCGGACCCGCGTCCGTTCCACGGGGTGATGCCGTACCGCGACGGGCGCATGCAGTCCTGGAGTTACACGCGGCTGTAATGGCGAGCGGGGGGGGGGGGGGAGGCTGGGCGCCGTGGCGCAAACCACCAAGGCTGTATTGAGCGATGTGGGAGAAGGGGCTGGAGGAGCGGGGTC
>NZ_JBRREI010000068.1:0-22076 GCF_056760195.1 Stenotrophomonas sp. STEN020 | reverse complement strand
GCGGCCTTCCCCCTACGTGCCGCCCTTTGTCCTTCTGCACCGCTCGACGTGGGCGCGCTGGTGGTTTATACTCCCCTCCTCCGAGCCCCCCCGCCCCCCCCCCCCACTACATGTGAGGGAGTGCTTGGAAAGCCCCCTGCCGAGCATGGCTCGGCACTACAGGTGAGGGGTTGCTTGGAAAGCCCCCTGCCGAGCGTGGCTCGGCACTACATGAAAACCCTTGCCAAGCTTGACTCGGCACTATTTACATATTGCGACGGTACTCGCCGCCTACGTCGTACAGGGCGTGGCTGATCTGGCCGAGGCTGTGGGTCTTCACTGCTTCGATCAGCGCTTCAAAGACGTTGCGACGATCACGCGCGGTCTTCTGCAGATAGCCCAGGCCGTGACCATCGTGCGCTTCGTCATCCGTCGCTGCGCCTTCGATCTCATGCGCATGCGAGGTCTCACCCGCCGGGGCCAGTGCATTGCGGTTGCGCTGCCAGGTGTGCACGTTCTCGATCTGCTGGCCCTTTTCTTCTTCGGTCGAACGGATCAGTTCGATCTCGGTCGCCACTTCGCCGGCATGCTCCTTGGGCAGGAACATATTGACGCCGACCAGCGGCAAACTGCCGTCGTGTTTCTTGTGCTCGTAGTACAGCGACTCTTCCTGGATCTTGCCGCGCTGGTACATGGTGTCCATCGCGCCAAGCACACCGCCACGCTCGCTGATCGCCTCGAATTCCTTATACACCGCCTCTTCGACGATATCGGTGAGCTTGTCGACGATGAAGCTGCCCTGCCACGGGTTCTCGCAGAAATTCAGCCCCAGCTCCTTGTTGATGATCATCTGGATCGCCACCGCGCGGCGCACGCTTTCCTCGGTCGGCGTGGTGATTGCCTCGTCATAGGCGTTGGTGTGCAAGCTGTTGCAGTTGTCGAACAACGCGTACAACGCCTGCAGCGTGGTGCGGATGTCGTTGAACTGAATCTCCTGCGCGTGCAGCGAACGGCCCGAGGTCTGGATGTGGTACTTCATCATCTGCGAGCGCTCGTTGGCGCCGTAACGCTCACGCATCGCACGCGCCCAGATACGCCGCGCGACGCGGCCAATCACCGTGTACTCCGGGTCCATGCCGTTCGAGAAAAAGAACGACAGGTTGGGCGCGAAGTCATCGATCTTCATGCCACGCGCCAGGTAGTACTCGACGATGGTGAAGCCATTGGACAGGGTGAAAGCCAACTGGCTGATCGGGTTCGCACCGGCCTCGGCGATGTGATAGCCGGAGATCGACACCGAGTAGAAATTACGCACCTTGTGATCGACAAAGTACTGCTGGATATCACCCATCATCCGCAGCGCGAACTCGGTGGAGAAGATGCAGGTGTTCTGCGCCTGGTCTTCCTTGAGGATGTCGGCCTGCACCGTGCCACGCACGGTGGACAGGGTTTCTGCCTTGATCCGCGCATAGGTCTCGGCGTCCACCAACTGGTCACCGGTAACGCCAAGCAGCGCCAAACCGAGGCCATTGTTGGTTGGCGGCAAGTCACCGTGATACTGCGGGCGGCTGCGGCCTTCGAATATCTCCGCGATCTTCTGTTCCGCTTCGACCCAGCGCGCGGCATCTTCCTGCAGGTATTTCTCGATCTGCTGGTCGATGGCGGTGTTCATGAACATCGCCAGGATCATCGGCGCCGGGCCATTGATGGTCATCGACACCGAGGTGGTCGGCGCACACAGGTCGAAGCCGGAATACAGCTTCTTCATGTCGTCCAGCGTGGGAATGTTGACGCCGGAATTGCCGATCTTGCCGTAGATATCCGGACGCGGTGCCGGATCTTCGCCGTACAGGGTGACGCTGTCGAAGGCGGTGGACAGGCGCGCGGCCGGCTGGCCAACACTCAGATAGTGGAAGCGGCGGTTGGTACGTTCCGGCGTGCCTTCGCCGGCAAACATGCGGATCGGGTCTTCGCCGCTGCGGCGGTACGGATAGACGCCACCGGTATAGGGATAGGAACCGGGCAGGTTTTCCTTCTGCAGGAATACCAGTAGTTCACCCCAGCTGCGATAGGTGGGCGCAGCGATCTTCGGGATCTGCTGGTGACTGAGCGATTCGCGGTAGTTCTCGACGCGGATGGTCTTGCCGCGCACCTGGTACTCGTTGACCGGGTCGGTGATCGACTTCAGCCGTGCTGGCCATTCACGCAGCAGTCGCAGCGCGTCCGAATCCAGCGACTGCACCGCGTCGTTGTAGCGCTGGCGCAAGGTGCGGATGCTGTTGTCGACGCCTGCATCGGTGAGCGCATCGCCTGCGTACAGATCCAACGCTCCCGGCTGCGCTGCATCAGCCAGCTCCTTCAGCGCCTGCCAAAGACTCTGCGCACGCTCGGCAACCTCCGCCTGCGACTCGATACGGGCATTGATGCCGCGGCCCTGCTCGGCGATCTCGGCCAGGTAACGCACGCGCGCACCCGGGATCAGCACCGTCGCCCGGGGCTCCTTCAACGTGGTGTCGATCTGAGGCTGCAGGCCAGCATCAGCCTTCGCCTTCTCGCGCAGCAGGCGGCACAGGTTCGCGAACATCCAACTGATGCCCGGATCATTGAACTGGCTGGCAATGGTCGGATACACCGGCACATCCTCGTCCTTCATGGTGAAGGCGACGCGGTTGCGCTTCCATTGCTTGCGCACATCGCGCAGCGCGTCTTCGGCACCGCGCTTGTCGAACTTGTTCAGCACCACCAGCTCGGCGTAATCGAGCATGTCGATCTTTTCAAGCTGGCTTGGCGCGCCGAAGTCGCTGGTCATCACGTACATCGGGAAGTCGACCAGATCGACGATCTCCGAATCGCTCTGGCCGATACCGGCGGTCTCGACGATCACCAGATCAAAGTGCAGCGACTTCAGGAAACCGATGCAATCGCGCAGCACGGTATTGATCGCCGCATGCTGGCGACGGGTCGCCATCGAGCGCATGTAAACGCGCTTGGAACGCAGCGAGTTCATGCGGATGCGGTCGCCCAGCAGCGCACCGCCAGTACGACGGCGGGTCGGGTCGACCGAGATCACCGCGATGCGCATCTGCGGGAAGCTGGCCAGGAAGCGGTTGAGCAGTTCATCGGTGACCGACGACTTGCCGGCGCCACCGGTGCCGGTAATGCCGATGACGGGAGCACGCCGAGAATGGGGAATGGGGAATGGGGAATCGGTATCCGCCTTGGCCCACTGTTTACGAAGCCTTTCCAGCTCAATCTCAGTGAATGCGCCGTTTTCAAACGCGCTAAGCATGCGCCCAATACCAATTTCATCATTGATTTCGGGTGAGCGTGCAGCCTCCCATTCCCCATTCTCGACTCTCGATTCCCGCGCGCTACCAGCGCGCTGAACCACATCCTCGATCATCTCCACCAGCCCCATCTTCATGCCGTCATTGGGGTGATAGATGCGCTCCACGCCATAGGCCTGCAGCTCGCGGATTTCCTCCGGGGTGATGGTGCCGCCACCGCCGCCGAATACCTTGATATGGCCTGCGCCCCGTTCGCGCAGCATGTCGACCATGTACTTGAAGTACTCCACGTGCCCGCCCTGGTAGGACGACAGCGCGATGGCGTCGGCGTCTTCCTGCAGTGCGGCGCGCACCACGTCTTCCACGCTGCGGTTGTGCCCGAGGTGGATCACCTCCGCGCCCTGTGCCTGGATCAGGCGGCGCATGATGTTGATCGCCGCATCGTGGCCATCGAACAGACTGGCGGCGGTGACGAAGCGCAGCGGGGTGGTTTCAGGCTGCGCCTGCGGGAGCTGGGAGGCGGGGGTACTCATGGGCCGTGCAACATCCGGTTTCTATTGCAACCGATGATAGAACCGCTGCCCGCGCAGGTCAGGTTGCAGCGCAGCGTGACCTTTTGCCGGTTTGCGCTATCGATGGGCACGCGGGCCGCCGTTTCCGGCAAAGTGGGGTGCCAACACAGGTAGCCCAGCCTGAACATTCCCCTAGCGAGAATGGATTAGAATGACGCATCCGCGACCCGTCACTGCCCCCGACGAAGTCGCATTTTTTGTTTTCCGGCCAGCCATTTGGCTACACGATCACTGACGTTGTGGCAGATACGCCATCGGAGCTTGCATGCTTTTCGAAACCCTCGAGACTTCCGGCCATGAGCAGGTCGTGTTCTGCCAGAACCGCGACGCCGGCCTGAAGGCGATCATCGCCATCCACAACACTACCCTCGGCCCAGCCTTGGGCGGCGTGCGCATGCGCCCCTACGCCAACACCGATGACGCGCTGCGCGATGTCCTGCGCCTGAGCCGCACCATGACCTACAAGAACGCCCTGGCCGGGCTGAACGTGGGCGGCGGCAAGGCGGTGATCATCGGCGACCCCAAGACCGCCAAGAGCGAAGTGCTGTTCCGCGCCTTCGGTCGTCAGGTCGAAGCACTGGCCGGCCGCTACATCACCGCCGAGGACGTTGGTACCGACGTCAACGACATGGAAAACATCTATCTGGAAACCGGCTTTGTCACCGGCGTGCACCAGGTCCATGGCGGCTCCGGTGATCCGGCTCCGTTTACCGCCTACGGTGCGCTGCAGGCGCTGATGGCCTCGGTCAAACGCAAATTCGGCCATGAGGAAATCGGGAAGCTCAGCATCGCCGTGCAGGGTCTGGGCCATATCGGCATGGAGCTGGTGAAGCTGCTGCGCGAGCGCGGCGCCAAGCTCTACGTCACCGACCTGGACCCGGTACTGGTGCAGAAGGCCGTTACTGAATACGGCTGCGAAGCGGTCAAGCCCGATGCCATCTACGACGTCGCCGCCGACGTGTTCGCGCCCTGCGCGATGGAAGGTGCCATCGACATGAGCACGCTGGAGCGGCTCAAGGCCAAGGTCATCTGCGGCACCGCCAACAACCAGCTGGCCAGCCATGCCGTGGGCGATGAGCTGTACAAGCGCGGCGTGCTGTGGGCACCGGACTATGCTGTCAATGCCGGCGGCGTGATGAACGTATCGCTGGAGATCGACGGCTACAACCGCGAGCGCGCGATGCGCCTGATCCGCAGCATCTATCACAACCTCGGCAAGATCTTCGACCAGTCCGAGCGCGATGACGTCTCGCCGCAGCGTGCGGCCGACCGCATCGCCGAAAGCCGACTGGAAGCGATCGGCAAGCTGAAGATGCCGATGGGCCGCGCAACCCCGCGCATGAACCGCCTGCGCGGCGAGTAAGCCACACCCGAAAACACAGAAGGCGGGCGATCATCTCGCCCGCCTTCTGCTTTTCAGCAGCCCAGAACCGCAGCCAGATCAGAACGCCTGCTGCAGACGCAGCGACACCTGCCGGTTATCGCCGCGCGGGCCGAAGCGCTGGTCATAGCCCAGTGACAGGCGCGTATTACGGGCCAGCCACGAGTCCACCGACAGCCCAAACAAGCCGCCCGAACGCGACGGCTGCAGGCCGGCGATCGGCGCCCAGGCATCCACCCCGACGAAGCTGGCATCCAGGCTCAGGCCACTGTTGCCGAGCGCCTGCTGCCATTCGGCATAACCATTGAATGCCACCCGCTTCCACAGGTACTGGCCGCGCAGGCCAGCCAAGGCCTGCACCCGGCTGCTGCTCCAGTCATCGGCGCGCAGGCCGAAGCCGTAGCCGCCCTGCTCGTTGAAAGCGCCACCGTCGATACGTGTGTAATCCGCCCCCACATACGGCGTCAGCTGCACCTTGCCACGGCCGAGCAGATAACCGGCCTCGACGCTGCTGGACAGGAAGTTGCCGCTGTAACGCGCATGCACTCCGGCACGCTCGGAGCCCAGTAACAGGCCCCGATCAAGCTCGCGCTGGTACTGGCCGAATCCAGCCTGGCCCAGCACATAGGCATCACCGCGCTGCCAACCGGCATAGAGCTGCGACTGGGTCTGGCGGTCGCGACTGCGATCCTGGGCTACGCCACCACTGGTATTGGCACGGGTTTCGCCGAACGCGAAGCCCAGCACGGCATTGCCTGACAACGCGGTTTCGCCGCCCATCATCCAACCGCCGACGCTGTAGTCACTGCCCAGGTAACCGCCCTGCCCGCCGCCACCAAGGCTGCGCATCCAAACACCGTTGACTGCCGACCGCGCACCGCCCTCGGCGAACTGGCTGGACAGCGCACGCCGGTTCATATCGATGCTGTCGAAGGTCATCGCGGTGGCGGTGGCATGGGCTTGCCCGGAGAGACTCTCCAGACTCTGGGCCAGGCCGGCAAAGCCGCCACCCACACCCTGCACCGACGCCGCCGCTGCGCCGAACGCCGTGGTCTGCAGGCCATCATCGGAATCCAGCAGTTCGAACGCCTGCTCCACCCGCTGCGCCGCCGACATCGCGCGCAAACCAACGCTGGCGGCGCTTGCCGCCGCCGTGACGCTCACCCGGTCCAATTGCAGCCAAGCGTTGTTGGCGTCATAACCGTACTGGGTCTGCAGCAAGGTAACACCGGTGCTGCCAGTGGCCGGGGTTGCGAATTGCCCGCTGATACCGCCGCCGGCATGCAGCAGGTCCTGACGGCGACCATCCTGTGGCACGTAGCCAGCGACCGCGCCATTCACCACCACCCCACCATCCAGGCCCGCCGTTCCTGTGACCTGCAAGGCATTGGAACCGAGCGCAACCATCAGCTGCGCACCAGGCCGCTGCACGTAGTTGCCCTCAATCGTTGCCGAACCCTCGTTGCTGAGCACGATCACGCTGGCACCATTGTCCACGTTGCCCACCACCCGCGTGGTGCCCCCCATGAACTGCAGCGCAGCAGCCGAAGGGTTGGACTGCGCATCGATGCTGACATTCGAACGGATTGAGCCACCGTCACGCAGCGCAAGCGTGCCCTGCTGGATACGGGTGGCACCGGCATAGGTGTTGGCAGCCGACAAGCCCAACGATCCGCTGCCGGATTTCACCAGGCCGCCGGCACCGCTGATCGGATTGCTCCATACCGAATTGAGCCCGAGCTGACTCACATTGACCTTGATGTCACCCCAATCAGCCTTGCCCGGCCCCTTCACCGCCTTGCCGACATTGAGCAGGCCATAGCCGAACACGGCATCCGGACCGGGATCACCCAGGTCGGTCGCAGTCCCCAACAGGGTCTGCCGGACCAGATCGTTGTTGAAGTACGGGAACGCCTGCCATACCAGCGCCGCCGCGCCCGACACCAAGGGCGCCGCATACGAGGTGCCGCTGCCGTAGTAGTACGACAGATTATTGGCCGTGCTGTTCTGTCCCAGGAACATCGCTGTTCCCGGTGCCACCAGACAGTAATTCTTGGCGACGCCGCAGGCGTTGGAATAAGACGCCAAAGCCGTCGGCTTGGCCGTATCCAAGGCCGCCACTGCCAACCAGCCACGTTCCAGGTCGGCGGCCGGATAGCTGCCAGGGTTACCAGCCTTGCTCGGCAACGCGGCCATGTCGGAAGGATTGGGCTTGGATTCGTTGCCGGTGGCAAACACCACCAGCCCATCATTGTTGTTGATGAAAGGACGGTACTCGTTGGCAATTTCCGCCGTTACGTTCGGCCGGGTCCAGTACAGGCCGCCCCAGGAGTTGTTCATGATGCGCATGCCATCGCGGATCAGGTCGGCATGGATCGCGGCCATGCCTAGCGCACCGGTCACTTCATTGCCATTGCCAGAACCATCATCGGTTGGCGATTTATCGGCAATGATGCGCGCGGACAGGATCTGCGCACCCGGCGCGACGCCACCCGGCCACTGTCCAGTGGGCGCACCTGCGGCAAGCTGGGCGACAGTGGTGCCATGCCCGACCACGTCATCCACCGACAGATTGTTCTGTGCGGGGTTGAGGTAGTTGTGGTTGGCCAGCACCCGTCCGGCCAACGCCGGGTGATTGCGCATCACCCCGGAGTCGATCACGCCGATACGGTAGCCGGCACCGGTCAGGCCCATGGCGTGCGCGGCCTGCGTGTTGGTCAATGCCAGATGCGCGTCAAACGCTGGCTGCGGGGTTACAGGCGGAGTCGTGGTGGGCGGTGGCGTCACCGGCGGCGGGTCTGATTTTGCGCCGCTACCGCTACCGCAGGCAGCCAATGCCAGCGCCAATGAACTGGCCAGCGCGCCGCGCGCCAGATTGCTGCTCACCATTAAACTATTCATTCCCTTGTTCCCCTTCCCGTGGATGATTCACCAATTCAGGTATTACCTGATCCCGGTAGCACTCCGGCTACCTTCTATACTGCAACGACAATCCACTGCCTGTGGGGATGTGCCGTTGGTCCAATGTGCCAGATCCCGCAGACCTTCGATAATTGCCGCAAGGTATAACCGAGATTGCTCATGTCTGACATCGTCATCGCCGCCGCCAAGCGTACCGCCATTGGCTCCTTCCTTGGCCAGTTCAACGGCGTCCCCACCCCGACCCTGGGTGCCACTGCCATCAGCGCCGCCATCGCGCAGTCCGGCATCCCCGCCGCGGACGTGTCCGAGGTCATCATGGGCTGCGTGCTGCCGGCCAACCTTGGCCAGGCGCCCGCCCGCCAGGCCGCGCTCGCCGCCGGCCTGCCGACCAGCACCGGTGCCACCACCCTCAACAAGGTCTGCGGCTCGGGCATGAAAGCCATCATGCTCGGCCACGACCTGATCAAGGCCGGCTCGGCCAGCATCGTGGTTGCCGGCGGCATGGAGTCCATGTCCAACGCCCCGCACATGCTGCCCAACTCGCGTACCGGCAACCGCTACGGCAATTTCCAGGCAGTGGACCACATGGCGTGGGACGGCCTTACCAATCCCTATGACGGCCAGTCCATGGGCGTGTTCGCCGAAGCCACCGTGGCCAAGTTCGGCTTCACCCGCGAAGAGCAGGACGCGTACGCGATTGAATCGGTGACCCGCGCGCAGGCCGCACAGGCCAACGGTGCGTTCAACGATGAAATCGTTGCGGTCACGGTTGCCACCCGCAAGGGCGACGTTGAGTTCAGCCAGGACGAGCAGCCGGGCAAGTCGGACGTCAGCAAGATCCCGACCCTGCGCCCGGCCTTCAAGAAGGACGGCAGCGTCACCGCCGCTAGTTCCTCCAGTATTTCCGACGGCGCCGCAGCGCTGGTGCTGCTGTCGGCGGATGACGCCGCCAAGCGTGGCGTGCAGCCGCTGGCCCGCATTGCCGCGCATGCTACCCACTCGCAGGAACCGGAATGGTTCACCACCGCGCCGATCGGCGCGATCAGCAAGGTCCTTGAAAAGGCCGGCTGGAGCATCGCCGACGTCGATCTGTTCGAGATCAACGAAGCCTTCGCCGTGGTTGCGATGGCACCGATCCGTGAGCTGGGCATCCCGCATGCCAAGATCAACGTCAATGGCGGTGCCTGCGCATTGGGTCATCCCATCGGTGCGTCCGGTGCCCGCTTGGTGGTTACGCTGGTAAATGCATTGCGCACGCGCGGCCTCAAGCGTGGCGTTGCGTCGCTTTGCATCGGCGGCGGCGAAGCAACCGCCATCGCCATTGAATTGATTTGATTGGAAAATTTCAGATAATTCAAAACCTGAATGCGGGACCGCTTGACAGTCGAAATGGGCTTGTCATCATGTTCCCGGCGCGCAATGGCGCGTTGCCTAATTTCACGACGAGGATTCACAAATGAGCATCAACAAGCTGCTGATCGCAATGACCCTGGGTCTGGCCCTGACCGCCTGCTCGAAGCAGGAGCAGGCTGCTGACGCCGCCGCTGCCGCTGACACCGCTGCAACCGAAGCCCAGGGCGCTGCTGACGCTGCTGCCACCGCTGGCGCTGCTACCGCTGACGCTGCCCAGGCTGCTGCTGACACCGCCGCCACCGCTGCTGACGCTGCTGGCCAGGCTGCTACCGACGCTGCTGCTGCCACCACCGACGCTGCTGCTGCCACCGCTACCGACGCTGCCAAGGCTGCTGAAGACGTTGCTGCACAGGCCAAGGACGCTGCTGAAGAAGCCAAGAAGTAATAACTTCTGCTTCCAAGCTTGTCTTGAAAAGCCGCTGGTTCGCCAGCGGCTTTTCTTATGGGCCGGGTTTGCTGCGGCAGTGCCAGAAACAACTGCAAACGCGCCGCGGCGTGTCGCCTCGCCTACGTGCACGCACAACACACTGAGCAGTCAGCTGCTAGCAGCGATCAGCATGTGCGGACTGGTGCACTGCCCTGTCGCCGCATAGCTGCTGCATTGCTTAACCGCGTCGTCTGGTCTTGACGTGATCTGAATACGTCAGCCTCTAGGGTGACCACATTGGTCCAACCCAGGAGAGTGCAATGAAGCTGTTTGTCCCCGTACTGGCCGCAGGCCTGGTGCTGGCTTTGGCTGGCTGTAATGACCGTAACGCCGAGCAGGCCAAGCAGGACGCAGCCGCTGCTGCAGACCATGCCGCCGAAGCAGCCAAGAACGCAGCCGAATCCGCTGCCGACGCAACCCGCGATGCCGCCGACCAGGCTGCGGCAGCAACCCGCAACGCCGCCGCCGAATCGCAGCAGGCATTGGACAATGCGGCCGACGCCACCGCCAAGGCTGCCGACGATGCCTCCGTCGCGGCCAAGGACGCCGCTGCCGATGCCAGCGCCGCTACCGCCAACGCGGCGCAAAAAGTTGCCGACCACGCCCACGATGCAGCCAAGCAAGCGCGCGAAAAAGCAGACGCCGCCAAGCATTGATAGACTTCGCCACGCAGCTGTCATGCCGATGACAGCTGCGTGACGCTCGCGCTGGATGCGTGATGCCAAAGGGGGCCGGATGCACACCACATCCGGGAAGGCATGTGATCACGCGCGCGCAGGCAGCACGTGCGTATCACCTCGATCATGCAGTCAAGGGCCGGATGCGGAAACACACGGGCAGTAAATTCGCGCTGATATTTTCGGCGTTGGTGTTCGTCGCCATTGGCGTCGGTGTATTCGTCGGCGCGCGCAGGTTCATCGCCGATGCACGGCTGGTCGCCCATACCCACGAAGTCATCAGCCGGATTGATGAGATCCAGTCGATGGTGCTCGATGCCGAGTCGGCCGAGCGCGGCTATCTGCTGACCGGCAGCCAGGCCTATCTGCTGGACTACCAGGTAAGCGTGGAACGGCTGCCGTTGCTGCTGAGCAACCTGTCCAAGTCGGTCCCCGACAACCCCGATCAGGCACACAACGCGCTCGAGCTCAACGAGCTGGTGAACCGGCGCCTGCAGCAGATCCAGCATGTCGTCGATATCTATGACGGACAAGGCTTGGACGCCGCACGCGCGGCAATCAACCAGAGCGCATTCCGCACCACCAGCGCGATCCGCGAACAGGTGCGAACCATGGTCGAGGAAGAACACGAACGATTGGTGGACCGCGCCGCCAGCTCGCGCCGCAGCGCCGACCTGCTGCTGGGGCTCGCCTTTGCCGGCATCCCCTTTGGCCTGGCCGTGGTCGCATCGGTCTACGGCATCCTCTTGTCCGAGCTGCGCCGCCGCACCCGCGCCGAGAAGCGCGCGGCCAGCGCCAGCCAGCAACTGGCGGGCAACCTGGAGCAGATTGAACGTTCCAGCGCTGACCTGCAGACCTTGGGCCGTTATACCGGCCTGCTGCAAAGCTGTGCAAACCCGGAAGAAGCCCTGGAAATCAGCGCGCGTACGCTGGAAGCATTGATGCCAAACGTCGCCGGCTCGGTCTATCTGCTGCGCGCCTCCAATGACCGTGTCGAGAACATCGTCAGCTGGGGCAAGCCGCTGGTGGAAACCAGCGCGTTCCTGCCGCCCAGCGATTGCTGGGCGATACGGCGCGGGCAACCGCATGTGATCGATGACCTGCTGCGCGATGCCAGCTGTCCGCATATCAGCCGACCAGAACACGGTCAAAGTGTGGCCACTGCCTGCATCCCGATGTCGGCCCAAGGCGTGCAGATTGGTTTTCTGTTTCTTTCCGGTGCTGGCCCCGGCCCGCTGCCGCGCTTGAACATCGCCGAATCGGCGGTGGAACAGTTGTCGCTTGCGCTGAGCAATCTGCGCCTGCGCGAGTCACTGCGCCTGCAGTCGATCCGCGACCCACTGACCGGGCTGTACAACCGCCGCTATCTGGAAGAATCACTGACCCGCGAAATCGCCCGCTGCGGCCGCCGCGACTTCCCGCTGTCGGTGATCATGCTGGATGTGGATCACTTCAAGCAGTTCAACGACACCCACGGTCACGGCGGCGGCGATGCCTTGCTGGCGGCCATCGGCCAGCTACTGGGTTCGCGCCTGCGCGGCGAGGACATCGCCTGCCGCTATGGCGGCGAAGAGTTCACCGTGATCCTGCCCGAGTCGGACAGCAGCAATGCCCTGCGTCAAGCCGAGGAACTGCGTATTGCCCTGTCGCAGATGAGCGTGCCGTTCTCCGGCAAGACGCTGCCGCCGATCACCATCTCGCTGGGCGTGGCGACTTACCCGGTTGATGGCGTGGCTGGCCTCACCCTGCTGCGCAAGGCCGATGCCGCGCTGTACCGGGCCAAGCGCAGCGGCCGCAATCAGGTCCTGCGATTTGATGCCTCGCTGGACGGCGCAGGTTGAAGCGAGCAGCGGTAGGAGCGGCGTAAGCCGCGAAACCGATAGAGGTCGAAGCTGCTGGTGCGCCGGCAACTGCAGAATGGCTGATTGCGGGTTTTGATGGTGTTTGCCTTGCTACTGGCTTCGCGGCTTACGCCGCTCCTACCGGCAAGGCGCGAGCCAGTATGTCCGCGAACGGTGTATCTGCCGACAGCAATCCATACACCGGCTGCGATTGGCGCAGCCGCGAGTCTGCAAAGGCCTGCGCCAATGGACTGTCCGCGCGCAGCAGCATTGCCGCCTGCAACAACACCGCGATATCGGCAACCAGCGTGCGCGCATCGGCCTGCACCAACTCAGCCCCTTGCAGCCGTTCCAATAGCAGCTGCAACGCGTTGTCGTAGGCATCGTTGCGGCCCGCGACCTGCTGCAGCTCGGCCAGCAAAGCCACACGCGTTTCCGGTTCGCGCTGCAAGGCACGCAGCACGTCCAGGCATTGCACGTTGCCGCTACCTTCCCAGATCGAGTTCAGCGGCGCCTGCCGGTACAAGCGCGGCAGCATCGACTCTTCCACATAGCCGGCGCCGCCCAGGCATTCCTGCGCTTCGTTGACGAAAACTGGTGCGCGCTTGCATATCCAGAACTTGCCGATGGCAGTGCCGATACGTGCGAATGCAGCTTCATGTGGATCACGCGGCGCGCCATCCACAGCACGCGCAACACGCATCGCCAAGGTGGTCGCCGCTTCCGACTCGATTGCCAGATCGCTCAACACATTGGCCATCAACGGCTGCTCGACCAGCGGTTTGCCGAAGCTACGCCGGTGGCGGGCATGATGCAGCGCCTGCGCCAAGGCCATGCGCATCTGCGCGGCCGAGCCCAGCATGCAATCCAGCCGGGTCAGCATCACCATCTCGATGATGGTCGCTACGCCGCGCCCCTCTTTGCCAACGCGACGCGCCCAGGCACCACAGAACTCCACTTCGCTGGAAGCATTGGCCCAGTCACCGAGCTTGTCCTTCAAACGCATCAGATGGAAGTTGTTGCGCCGCCCGCAGGCCAGCCGACGCGGCATCAAGAAGCAGCTCAGTCCACCGGGTGCCTGCGCCAACACCAGCCAGCCATCGGACATCGGCGCGGAGAAAAACCACTTGTGCCCAACCAGGCTGTACTCGCCCTCGCCCGCCAAAGGTGTCGCCATGGTCGTGTTGCTACGCACATCGGAGCCGCCCTGCTTCTCGGTCATGCCCATGCCGACGGTGATGCCCGGCTTGTCGCCGATCGGCAGGTCGCGTGCGTCGTAGAACGGTGCCGCCGCCTTGTTGGCCCATTCGGCCAGCGCAGGCTCCTGGCGCAACACCGGCACTGCGGCGTGGGTCATGGTCAGCGGGCAACTGGTGCCGGCTTCGGCCTGGTGATGCAGATAGCTCAGCGCCGCACGCGCCACATGTGCGCCGGGCTGCGCCGAACGCCAGGACAACCCGGCCACGCCACGGGTCTTCGCCGTGGCCATGAGCCGATGGTAGGCCGGATGGAAATCAACGGTATCGATGCGGTTGCCGTGTGCGTCGTGGGTGCGCAGCAGCGGCCGCTGTCTGTTGGCATCAAAGCCAATCCGGTACAGCTCGCCACCGGCCAACACACCGTAGTGCTGCAAGGCGCCCGCAAAGGACTCAGCGCCCTCGCGTTGCACGCACTGCTGCAAGGCCAGATCGTCCTGCCAAAGATCGCGCTCGGCAAACGGCGGCGGCTGGTTATCGACGACGTGGGTTTCGAACGGAGGCGGCTGCGGCAGCATGGCGGCGACTCGGGGAGGACCGCCCTTGATTCTGCCGCAAGCACGCGCCGCCCGCGCGTTGCTCAGCGCTTCTGCGCGACTTCAGCCAACGCAGCGATGAATTCATCCTGCAGCGCCAGCTTGCCAAACAGGCCGTGCTGGGTGCCACTGAGCACACGCAGCATATGACCGCGTCCGCCGGGCATGCGCCCCATTGGCTTGAACAGCAGGTCCCTGCTGTTTGCGATCCAATCGTGATCGGATTGGAAGATCGGCGTCAGCCAGCGGCTCCAGAACTGGTACAGCCATACATGCGCCTTGCGCTGCTGCTGGTAGCGCGCCAACGCTGCATCAATGTTCTGCTCGGCACGCAAGGCATCGCGCAGCGCCATCGCATCCATCAGCGCCATGTTGACGCCCTGCCCCAGCTGCGGGCTCATCGAGTGTGCGGCATCACCGGCCAATACCAGACGCCCGCGGTACCAGCGCTGCATCACCGCATCGCGGTAGCTGGCGCGGGCCAGCTGCGCCTGCGCTGTCACCCCGGCCAGGCGTTCGCGCGCTTCCGGCCACAGCGTGGCGATCTCATCCAGCCACGGCTCCAGCCCGTCACGCTCCCAGGCTTGGAAACCATCGCGTGGCAGGCTCCAGAAGAAGCTCAGGCGTTGCTCGCTGTCGCCCGGGCGACTGCCCACCGGCAACAAGCCAATCATCTTGCGCGCGGCCACATAGCGTTGGCGCAGCTCGTCCCCATGCTGCCAATCGCCGCGCGGCAGCAGGCACCACAGCGCCCCCCAGGGGTAAACGCGATCCAGCTTGGTGCCCTGCACCTGCGCACGCAGGCCGGAGCCGGAGCCGTCGGTGGCGATCACCAGATCAAACGGCCCATGCCAGCGCCCGTGCTGGTCCTGCACGCACTGCAAGGATTCGTCGATTGCACTGATGCGGCTGTCCACATGCAGCGCTGGGCCGGCATCCCAGGCGGCATCCAGCAGCGAGAACAGCGCCCCGCGCTGCATGCCCACGCCACACAGGCGCGCATCCAGCCCGGCATAGGTCATGTCCATTACCGCGCGGCCGCATGGGGTCTCGCCATACAGGCGGCGCACCACCGCGCCGTGCTCCAGCACCTGCGGCATCAGCTGCATCTGCCACAGCGCCTGCAAACCACTGGGCTGCAGCAGGAAGCCCGCACCTACCGGGCCCGGCGTTGCGGCCTGCTCGAACACCTGCACTCGGTGCCCGTCGCGCGACAACAGCACCGCCAGCGCCTGCCCGGCCGTGCCGTAGCCAACGATGGCGATATCCAATGTCTTGCTCATTACAGTCCCTCCCTGGGCGACCGCATCCCTAAAAAAAAACCCCGCCTAGGCGGGGTTTTTCCGCACATGCGGGTCGATCACTCGACCGGCATGATGTTCGAAGCCTGGGCACCCTTCGGACCCTGGGTCACGTCATAGCTGACGCGCTGGCCTTCCTGCAGGCTGCGGAAGCCCTTGGAATTGATCGCAGAGAAGTGCGCGAAGACATCGGCGCTGCCGTCCTCCGGTGAGATGAAGCCAAATCCCTTGGCGTCGTTGAACCACTTGACGGTACCGTTCGGCATGGTGATGCGAGACCTTGTTCGATGAATGGATTGATGCACGCTGAATGAAGCGCACTGGCGGAGTATGCAAACCTTAAGCCGGGATGACAATCACCCCCGGGCCAATTCACCCACCAAAGTCGGCAAACCGGACGAAGCTGCCTCCACATTGGCCAAAACCTCGGCCATGGTGATCTCCGCGGCGTCGCCGCAGCCAGCCGCCCAATTGGCGACAATCGCCAGACAGGCATATTCCAGCCCCAATTCGCGCGCCAGCCCGGCCTCGGGCATGCCGGTCATGCCGACCAGGTCGCAGCCATCACGGCGCATCCGGGCAATTTCGGCATTGGTTTCCAGGCGCGGGCCCTGGGTGGCCCCGTAGCAGCCGCCATCCTGCATCGCCACGCCCTTGGCCTTGGCCGCCGCCAGCACCTTGGCGCGGAACGACGGGGTGTAGGGATGGCCGAAATCGACGTGCAGGACCTCGCTGCCTTCTTCCTCGCTGAGCGTGGAAATCCGACCCCAGGTGTAGTCGATCAGCTGGTCCGGGCAGGCCAGTACGCGCGGGCCGAAGTCCTCACCAATGCCGCCCACCGTGTTCAAGGCCAGCACCCGGGTTGCGCCGAGCTGCTTGAGCGCGGCGAGGTTGGCACGGTAGTTGATCTTGTGCGGCGGGATCGAATGGCCTTCGCCATGCCGGGCCAGAAACGCCACGCGCTGGCCGTTCAACAGGCCAACCCGGACCGGACCGGAAGGGGCGCCGTAGGCGGTTTCCACCTCGTGGGTCTGGACATCGTCCAGCGCGGCCAGCTTGTACACGCCGGTGCCGCCAATAACGGCCAGGGCGATAGGTTCCATGCTCATTCCTGATGTTCTCGTTGGGCACGCGCAAGCCACGCCCTTGGCGTGGCCCAGCCGCGATCAGACCGAAAGCCGATGGCAAGCATCGGCCGCCGGTATTACTGCTTCATTGCGTAGATGGCCGGCAGCGAACGCAGCGATTCGTTGACGTCCATGCCGAAGCCGAACACGAAGCGGTCCGGCAGGTCGATGCCGGCATAGTCAGCCTTGACGCCTGGCAGGCAGCGGTCGTGCTTCTTCACCGTCAGCACGGCGATGCGCACGTCGGTTGCGCCCTGCTCCAGGCACCATTCGCGCACGCCCTGCAGGGTGAAGCCTTCGTCCAGGATGTCGTCGACCAGAATCACCCGGCGGCCGAACAAGGCCGACACCGGGCGGTGCTTCCAGACCAGCTCGCCGCCGGTCTCGCCGTGGTAGCGCGAAGCCTGCATATAGTCGAACTGCGCGTCCTGACCGCGCGCGCCCAGTTCCAATGCCAGTTGGCCGGCGAACGGCAGCGCACCGTTCATGATCGAGATGAACACCGGCACTTCGCCCTTGTAGTCACGCGCGATGGCGTCGGCGATGCCGGCGATGGCGGTGTCGATGGTGGGACGGTCGACCAGCAGGTCGGCCTGGGCCACGGCTTGTTCAAGAGTGAGTTTGGACATCAGGCGGTTCTTCCAAGGTTTTCAAACAGATGATTACGGGTATCAGTATGGCGGACATCGGCCAGCAGGCCGCCCCAGCCCATCGCCCCGCGGCCGATCAGGCTCAACAGGGCGGCGGTATTCAAGCTGCGGCCGGTCACGGCCTGCAGTGATTCTTCGACCAACTCCGGGTGGCAGACCAGCACCACGTCGCAGCCGGCATCCAGGTGCGCGTCGACGCGGGCCTTGACCCCACCGGCAGCGAACGAGGCCGCCATGCCGATATCGTCGGAGAACACCACGCCCCGGAAGCCCATCTGCTCACGCAGGATCTGGTTGATCCAGCGCGGCGAGTAGCCTGCCGGTTCCGGCGCCACCTGCGGATAGATGACGTGCGCCATCATCACCGCATCGGCGCCAGCGGCGATGCCGGCCCGGAACGGTATCAGGTCGTGCGCTTCAATTTCCGCCAGGGGCCGCGAATCAACCGCAGTGTCCACATGGGTGTCCTCACGGACCGTGCCATGCCCGGGGAAATGCTTGAGCGTGGCGGCCATGCCAACCGAATGCATGCCGCGCACATAGGCAGCGGTCAAGGCAGCGACAACCTGCGGGTCCTCGCCAAAGGCACGGTTACCAATGGCCAGGTTGCCATGGCCAACGTCCACCACCGGCGCGAAGCTCAGATCCAGGCCGCTGGCGCGGATTTCACTGGCCATCAGCCAGGCGTGCTGCTCGGCCAGGGCCAGGGCGCCGTCCGGGTCGCTCGCATACAGCTTGCCGAAGCCTTGCAGCGGCGGCAGATCGGCATAGCCCTCGCGGAACCGCTGCACACGCCCTCCTTCCTGGTCCACGCTGATCAGCAGCGGACGCGCAGTGGCGGCGCGAATCGCAGCGGTCAGCTCTACCACCTGCGCCCGCGAAGCGAAGTTGCGCTTGAACAGCACGACCCCGGCCACGGCGTCGTGCTGCAGCCAGTCACGCTCCTGGGCAGTGAGTTCGGTGCCGGCGACGCCGATCAAAAGCATGCAAGGACTCCAATCCACCGCAGACTGCGGCGTAGCGGAATATTGTCGCAGATGGCGCCCGCCGCGTCAGAGCCAGCGTTCAGACGCTGCAACCGTCCGGGCCGCAGGCCTGTTCATCCGGGCTGGCAGCGCCTTGCGGCGCCTGCTCGGCGGCGATCTTCCGCAATACGTCGGCAAACACTTCTGCCGGCTGGCCGCCCTGCACTGCATACTGGCCGTTGATGACGAAGGTCGGCACCGACTGGATGCCCAGCGCCTGTGCCTGACCAATCCCGGCCTGGACCTGGGCAAGACCCTCGTCAGAAGCCAGCATCGCCTGCACACGCTCGGCCGGGATCTCACCCGCCGCCGCGGCAGCAATCAGCACCTGTGGATCGGCCAGGTTGCGGCCTTCGGCGAAGTGTGCACGGAACAGCGCCTCACCGACCTGCTCCTGCACCCCGTACTGACCGGCCAGCCACATCAACCGGTGCGCCAGCACGGTGCTGACCTTGACCTGGCCCTTGCCGAAGTCCATCGGCAGGCCTTCGGCCTGGGCGGTGCCCTGGGTCTGCGCCAGCATCTGCTTGGTGCGTTCGGCACCGCCGAACTTGGCCGCGTAGGCCTCCAGCAACGGAACCGGCGTGGTGTCCGCATCCGGATCAAGCAGGAACGGATGCCAGCGCACCTCGATATCGGGCACGTCGCCGCCCAGCAGCTCAAGACCGCGCTGGAAACGGTGCTTGCCGATCCAGCACCAGGGGCAGACCACGTCGGACCAGATATCGATACGCATGAGGGTTCCTAATATCCAATGTAGTGCCGAGCCATGCTCGGCAAGGGCCTTACCAATAATGCCAACTGTAGTGCCGAGCCATGCTGGGCCGGGGATATACCAACAATGCCGAATGTCGTGCCGAGCCATGCGGGGCTGAAGCTTTACCGGTAATGCCTCTGCCGAGCATGGCTCGGCACTACAGACACTCACCACTGGCTGTAAGGCCTTGATGCCAAGGCCAGATTGTAATAACGCAATTCGTCGGTGACTTCGGCACCGGCCCAGTCGGGCCTGGCGAACACCTGGTCGGCGCTCTCCAGTTCCACTTCAGCCACCACCAGCCCGGCGTTGTCGCCGAGGAATTCATCCACTTCCCACAGCAGCCCGCCGTGCTGGACCAGGTGCCGGCGCTTGTCGATCAGGCCGCCAACACACAGCGCCAGCAGCTCACGCGCCTCGTTCACCGGCACCGGGTACTCGAACTCCTGGCGGGTATGGCCGAGCTCGCGTGACTTGATGTTCAGGTAGGCTTCGTCGCCCTGGATACGCACCCGCACCGAGGCCTTCTGCGCTCCACTGTCCATCGACGCCGTATCGTTGATATAGCCCTGTGCCATCGGGATGACGGCGTGCGCAGCGGCACGCCAGTCATCGCTGGTGACGAGGAACTTGCGCTCGATCTCGATACCCACCCGCTTACCTCTTCTCGAAGACGGCAATGCTTTCCACGTGCGCGGTGTGCGGGAACATATCCATCGCACCGGCGGATACCAGGGTGAAGCCGCGCTCGTTGACCAGGTAACCGGCGTCGCGCGCCAGCGAACCCGGATGGCAGCTGACGTAGACGATGCGTTTGAACTGGTCCAGCGGCAACTGCTTGAGCACATCGATCGCACCCGAACGCGGCGGGTCGAGCAGCAGCTTGTCAAAGCCCTGCTTCATCCACGGCGCTTCGCTTTGATCCAGGGTCAGATCGGCGGCGTAGAACTCGGCGTTGGCCAGACCGTTGCGCTCGGCGTTTTCCTTGGCGCGCGCGACCAGCCCGGCCTCGCCTTCCACGCCAACCACTTCGCGCACGCTGCGCGCCAGCGGCAGGGTGAAGTTGCCCAGGCCACAGAACAGGTCGAGCACCCGCTCATCTGGCTGCGGATCCAGCAAGGTCAACGCATGCGCGATCATCTGCTGGTTGAGCTTGGCGTTGACCTGGATGAAGTCCAGCGGACGGAACGCCAGCTCCACATCCCACTGCGGCAGCGCAAACGACAGTGCAACGCCTTCGGCCGGCCACAGCGGCGCCACGGTATGCAGGCCGCCGGACTGCAGGTAGATGGCAAAGCCGTGCTCTTGGCCGAATGCGATCCACGCCTGCTTGTCAGCATCACTGAGCGGCTGCAGATGGCGCACGGTCAGGGCGATGGCCGCATCACCAGCGATGAATTCGATCTGCGGGATGTCGCGCTTGCCGTCCAGCGTCTCGATGAAGGTGGACAGCACGCCCACCTTGCTGCCGATCTCCGGAATCACCGTCAGGCACTGCGACAGATCGGCGACAAAGCGCGGATCCAGCTCGCGGAAACCAACCAGCGTTTTGTCCTTCTTCTCGACGCGGCGCACCGAGAAGCGGCCCTTGCGGCGATAGCCCCAGCTGTCACCCACCAGCGCCGGCAACACCTCGCCCGGGCTGACGTGACCGATGCGAGTCAGGTTGTCGGTCAGCACCTGCTGCTTGGCCACGATCTGCTGCGACTCTTCCAGATGCTGCAACACACAACCGGCGCAGACGCCGAAATGCGGGCAGCGCGGCTCGACGCGGTGCGGCGAGGCCTTGAGCACTTCGACCGTCTTGGCCTCATCGAAATGACGGCTTTTGCCGGTCTGCTCAGCCATCACCGTTTCCTGCGGCAACGCACCGCTGATGAAGGTGACCTTGCCACCCTCGCCTTCGCGGCGAGCAACGCCACGGCCGTCATGGCTCAGGTCGAGGATGTCGGTCTGGAACGGGGTCTTGTCTATGCGGGGGGATCTGGATCGGGCCACGTGGCAACAGGCTGCGGGCAAAAGGGCGGCCATTGTCGCAGATGCTTAACATGAACACCCCCGATGGCTTGCAGATCGCCGCGCCATCGCTAATATGCGGGGTGTAGCTGACATGGAGGCAGCAGATGAATACGCATCACCAAGGAAACCTGCCGCGCCTGTTGTTGGTCGAGGACGACATGACCAGCCAGGGCTTCTTCCAGTTTGTACTGGAATCGCTACCGGCCAAGGTTGATATCGCCGAATCATGCGCCAGTGCGCTGCGCTTGGCACAGAGTGGAACCTACGACCTGTGGTTGCTCGATGTGAACCTGCCTGACGGCAACGGCGCCAACCTGCTACGTAGCCTGCGTGAACGCCATCCGCACACCATTGCCCTGGCGCATACCGCAGATACCAGCCAGGAAGTGCAGACGACGCTGCAACAGGCCGGTTTCCACGAAACCTTGGTCAAACCGATCAGTCGCGATGCGCTGCTCAAAATTGTGCGCCGTGCGCTGAGCAAGTCCACAGCAAAAGCCGATGGCAACGTTGCCGAGGCTGCTCTGGATTGGGACGAATCCGCCGCAATGAATGCCTTGAACGGGCAGCAGGCACATGTACGTGCACTGCGCGAACTGTTCCTGTCCGAGTTGCCCGGCACCCGCGATGCGGTCAGTCATGCACTTGAAGAACATGACGACAAGGCCTTGCATGCACAGCTGCACAAGCTGCAGGCCAGCTGTGGTTTTGTTGGCGCCTCGCGCTTGGCGGTTGCAGTGCGTCAGCTGAATCACGATCCGGCATCGATGCAGGCACGGCAACAATTCGGCAGCGCCGTCAGCGCCCTGCTGCGCTGATCAGATGTAGTGGCGGGCCCCCCCAGGCCCCAAAAAAAAACCCGAGAACCAAAAACCCCCCACGCACGCGCCCGACACAAAAACAACC
>NZ_JBRREI010000067.1:0-22125 GCF_056760195.1 Stenotrophomonas sp. STEN020 | reverse complement strand
CCCGGGGGGCACCGGGGGGGGGCGTATGCTTATGCACCAGCGAAGCGCCCCGGCCGAACCCGGGGCGCTCGGTGGTGGTGAAGGTCAGGCGGCGAGTGCGTGGGCCTGCTGCTCGTCGTCGTTGTCGATGGCTTCCGGCTCGTCGTTCGTCACCGCCTGCGGCGCATCCTGCGCCGTGGTGTCGTCGGTGCCTTCGGCCTTGAAGATGGCAGGCATCCAGCCGGTGCCATCGGCCAGCCGCTCGGCTTCGCTGGCAATGTCGGCCTTCTTCAACTTCGCCAGCCGGGTGACGTGCGCCGGGGCGTACTGCTCCACGGCTTCCAGAATCGCGGCCTTCGGCACATGCCGGAAATAACCCTCATTGGTGGGCTTCCACCATGCGGCCATGTCCAAGCCGACAGCCTGCGCCAGTTCCGCGCCCGGTTGCTGCGGCGTGGCGCGGGGTGTCACCACGTCCACCGTGACGGCCACGGATATCGCCAGCAGCCGCACCAGTTCATCTTGCGACTTCGCTAGCAGCACGGCGAACAGTTCGGCGCTGTCCTCCGGCAAGCCTTCGCCTGCTACCTGCTGCAACTCGCGCAGCGCCACGGCGGCGGGCGAATCCGGTATATCCGGGGCGATGCCTTCCAGCCGGTCTTGCGCTTTCAGGCTCACGCCCAGCGGCAAGTCGTGGCCGTAGTGGCTGCCCTGCAAGACGGTCTGCACCATGCCATGCACCAGCGCGGCCAGCGCCACTTGCGGATGCCGGGCGACTTCGATTTGCAGCGCGGCGGTGCGGTGGGCGCTCAACCGCTGCGCCAGCTTGTCGGACATGGCGGCGGTCTTGGGCTGCTCGTCGTCCTCGCCTTCGTCGTCGTTCCCGGCTTCGCTTTCGCTGCCGAAACCTTGGCGCAGGCGTTCCAGTGTGCGCAGCGCCTTGGCCTCGGCCTCGCGCATCAACCCGCGATGAATCACTGCCTGCCCGTTGCGGTCGATGGTGACGATGGCACCGGCTGCGGCCTTCACGGTCGTGCCGTAGTCCTGCAAGCCATCTTCCAGCGCCTGCAACTGCTCGCCCACGGCTTCGCCTTCTTCCTGCAAGGCATCGGCCTTTTCCTCGTCCTCGGTATCAAGCGCGTCATCCACGGCGGCGGCCAGTTCGTGCATCTTGGTTTGCAGCTTCTCGATGCGCTGCGCTTCGCGCTTGTTCGGTTCGCGGCGCTCCCTCGGCGCACGCTGGAAGGCGTGCAGGTCGGCATGGGTCACGGCGGGGGTGGCATCCACCCACGCCCAGCCTTCGTCCTTCACCTCGGCGGCGATACCTGCCAGCTTGTCTTGCGCCAGCCGTTCCAGCAGCGCGGCATCGGTCAGATACACGCCCGCGTCACCTTCCGCGAACAGGTCACGGCGCACACCACCGCCTGCGGCTCCGTAGGTATCCAGCCCCACGAAACGCACCAGCGGATGCCGGTATGCGTCAATCTCGCGCTCGGTGAGGCGGTCGCGCAATTGGGAAGGGTTGCGCTGCCACGTCGGCGCGTCGTAGAACGCGGTTTCCTGCGCGGCGTGGTCGTCGGTGATGGCAAGGGCCATCAACTGATCGAGCGTCACGGCTTCGGCGCGGTAGTCGGCCAGCAGCCGGGGCGAGACGTTCGCCAGCTTCAAGCGGCGCTGCACCACCAGCGGCGTGACGCTGAAATCGGCGGCTATGTCCTCGATGGGTCGGCCTTCGGCCACCAGCGCGGCGAATGCCTCGAACTGGTCGGCGGGGTGCATGGCTTCGCGCTGCACGTTCTCGGTGAGGCTGGCCGTGCGGGCGGTGCCATCGGCCACCAACAGGCAAGGCACTTCCCATTCCTTGCTGATGCGGCGCTTCTTCGCCAGCAGCTTCAACGCGGCCAGCCTGCGGCCACCGGCCACGACTTCGTAATGCTCGCCATCGGCGGCGGCAATGACGATGAGGTTTTGCAGCAGGCCGACACGCTGAATGCTCGCGGCGAGTTCGGGAATGGACATGCGCGGGGTCTTGCGCACGTTGCGGCCAGCAGGACGCGACACCAGCCGCGACAGCGGAACCAAAATCAGGTTCTTGGTCGGGTCGGCGGCTTCCAGCGGGATAGCGGCGGCGGTGTTGAGGGCGCGGGCTTCGGTTTGGGTAATGGCGTTCATGGTGATAACTCCTATCGGTTCAGGGATGCAGCAGCGAAGAAAGCGGCAAGGGCTGCTGCCTGCCCCTGCCGCGTGGGGAATCAGGCCTTCAACTGGCGCAGGCCATCGGCCAACATCCAGAGGGCGCGATTGAGGCGCACATCGGAATCAATGCCCTGCACGGGGCGGGTCTGCTGGCGGCGTCCGTTGGCGCTGCGGCCATGCAATCCGCCTTTGGTCAGGTTTTCTTGGGTGCGGTTGAACACGCTCCACAAGTCCGGGCGGCGGTCGTCGAACCGGCGCGGCATCAGGATTTGGCTTTCCGTGATGGGCGCGGGCTTGTTATCGGTGGGGTCGTACTTGAGGGCCAGCGCGGAACGGGCGAACACTTCGGCTTCGCCTTCGTCCAGCGTGATAGCGCGCATCAGGTCGCGGGATTCCTTCACGCGTTCGAAGCCGCTCAACACCTCGAAAGCGCCTTCGATGACAGAACCGGCCACGTCGCCCTTGTGCGGCACGCGCACATCGGCCACGGTATCGCCGCACACAAGGCCATTGCTGCAAACGAACCGGAACATTCCGGCCAGCATCTGATAGCTGCTGGTGCCGTCGTGCGAGTTCAGCAGCACGATTTCATTGGCTTCCGCGCCGTTGATCTGACTGGCATGGCGCAGGCGAATCATGTGTTTGGTGTAGTCGCGGCGGTCGTCGTGCCGCACGCGGGTTTGCGCTGCCATGAAGGGTTCAAACCCTTCCTTGCGCAGTTCCGCCAGCACGGCGGCGGTGGGAATGTAGGCGTACCGTTCGGAGCGGCTATCGTGCGGGGCCTCCGCGAAGATGGACGGGGCTACGCGGCGGATTTGGTCGTCGGACAGCGGGTAGTCACTGCGCAGCGTCGGGGAATGGGAAGCGAATCGAGATGCGAGTTGCATGGTTTTCTCCAATGAGTTGCTGTGGTTTCAAAGCTGACCGGATTCCAAGATTCGGAGCCCGTTGTGGCTTCGGTTGGTTCGGCGCAGAGACCTGGGCCGGTCCTGTTTGCCGCCGTCTTTCCTGAGTTCATCGCCCGCGAAAAACCGGGCCAGCGAGGGACTGGCCGTCAAGGGAGAAGCGCAGGGTTGGTGCGGCCCGCAGCGCAGCGAGGACTCGGCCCTGCGCGCCTTGACGGCCAGGCACCGCGGGCTACGGTCGCGGGAAAAAGCGATGAACTTGGGGAAAGACGAACAGCGGCCAATGGGCCAGGGGGTGCGCTGAAACCAACGCCGCGCGGCGAGCGCCCCTGCGTGCCAGCGGCACGCCTAGCTGGATGGCTGTTGGTCGATCAGGTGCAACCTGTTCGGTGCATGCGAGGGGCGCCAAGCAAGGCGCGGCGGGGATGGGCTGTCCAGCCGATCCCCTGGAGGGCAAGCGCCGCGCGCAGGCCAGGAGCGAAGAGACGGCCGGAGGCATCAGGGATCAAAGCCGCATGGCCGCGACTCGGCACGAGGCGCGGGGCAACGCCCGCGAGCCCGACGGCGGCACGCCGGGATGCTCTACTGTTCACAACAAAATGTAAGTGACGCAATAGTACTTATGAGCCACAATGTAGCTACATCTATTGTGAGCGCAACAATGGCAAGTAACGACGTCGTTCGTGCCCGGATTGACGGGCAGATTAAAGAAGCCGCAACTGTTGTTCTGGCTGAAATGGGGTTATCAATTTCGGATGCGATTCGGATGCTGCTGACCCGAATCGCGGCAGATAAGGCACTCCCCTTTGACATCAATCGTGTGTCGTCCGATTCTGATCGGAAGGCACCATAAGGTTGCGCTGAGGCAAGGCCCGCAAATCGTTTCTCTGAACAGTAGGGATCAAGAATAGTTCATGGCATCTATCAGACCTTCAGCATTCAATCAACGTGAGCGTTTGGACGGCGGCCCCTTCCTTGTCATTGAAGCAGCCGAACCGGAAGAGGAAGGCATTAACGTTTTCTTCACTGATATTCCCGCAGCGGAGCGCAAGCCGGATTCGCCAATAGCGAGACTGCTCAATGTGTGTCCAGACAGATTGACCATTTGGCCTCTTAATATTCGAGAAGATCGCGACGATTACCTGCAACCTAAATACGGCACCCTTGAACGCATCGTCGTCGCTCGGCCTGTTATCGAGCCCTACATACTGCCAGAGACTACTGACGATGTCGTTGGGCTTCTTGAGCAGTTGCCGGATGGGTTTGCCAAAGATTTTCGATTCGGTTTGGGGCTTCTGTGGGAATATCGGCAAATTTGCGAAACAGCCGCCAGCTTAGAAAACGTAAGCATACTCATTGTCCACAAAGGAAATGACGCGAAAATTGATTCGCCATTCTTTATTCTCGGAATAAGAAGATTTCATGAATTAAGAAAAGAATTAAATCGCATAGCCTCTCGCCACCAGAGAGACGCGCGCAAGGACAAGCAATTTCATGTCTACCAGACCTTATTACATGCTGCCGATTCAGCACAATTTCCCGCTCTAAAGAAGAGCGTAAGACCTGATGCACTAACGGAAATGACCGATGGTGGGCGGCAGCATGTGACGCTTTCCAAGCGTGATCGGCGCGCCGCTGTTCGCATGGTTCAAGACAATATAGAAGCACTGGCGGAATCTGAGCCGCGCTCGCTGCTGGCATTAAAGAATGATATTGAGCTCATCACACTGAATCAACTGATTGAGCGATACCAGGAAATGCTTGGAAAAGGACTGACGGAAAGCAAGTGGCAAAGCTTCTTTCTGGAAAATCCTTTCATACTTAGTCTTGCATTTGCCGTTCCAGCCATGCTGGTTCAGGGGCAAGCTTATGCAGGTGGCAAGCGACTTAACGGGTCCGGCGGAAAATTTTCAGATTTTCTATACGCATCCGCTTCCACGGGCAATCTTGGCCTCATTGAGATAAAAAAGCCGCAAACCGAACTGCTAGGAAAATCTCCCTATCGTGGAGATGATGTTTTTGGCCCATCGACAGAATTGGGTGGAGCGATTGCTCAAATTCTAGATCAGCGTTTCAAATTGCAGAGTGAACTACCCGTCATAAAAAATAACATGAACCGATACGACCTCCACAGCTATGCGGTTCGCTGCATAGTTGTCGCTGGCATGACGCCACAAGAGCATCAGCAAAGAAAGTCATTCGAGCTCGTTCGAAATGCGTTCGCAGAGATCGTGATCGTGACTTTCGATGAACTACTTGCAAGGCTAACCGAGATTAAAAATGCGCTCCAACCGATTCCTACCTTAGACACGGTGCCGTTCTAAAACCAACTGACAGTTGGCCATTCCGTAGTTGGGATCAATGGCTGCAGTGTTCAACCAATCCATCGGCCGATCGGCATGTGGATTTCAACAACAAGATTGAATCAAATGCATATATCCAAGCTCAGCCTGGTCAACTACCGGAACTTTCCCAACACGAAGCTGCTGTTCCAGAAGGGTATCAACACTGTCATCGGCGAAAATGGATCTGGCAAAACCAATCTCTTTCGCGCAATCAGATTGCTGCTTGATGACAACATGATTCGCTCTGCCTACCGGCTGGAGCATACCGACTTTCATCGCGGCCTAGGGCGCTGGCAGGGACATTGGATCATCATCAGTCTTGAGTTTGAGGAAATCTCTGCGGATGAATCAGTGCAGGCGCTCTTCCGACATGGGACGGGCGTAATTGAGGAAGAGGCGAACGGCAAGGCCACTTACAACCTGATCTTTCGTCCGAAGAAGGAAATCAGGCTGCGACTTTCTCAATTGAACGATGGTGATCAGGCAGGCCTCGACGCTATCCTGAACCCGGTCACCATCGACGACTATGAAACGATTTTCACAGGTCGGAGTGAAGCCGACTTCAACGACGAGGCCTTCTATAAGGATGTGGTCGGCGACTTCGCGAATGTTCGATTCAATGAAGAGGTTGAATTTCGTGTTATCGGCGCGAAGATTCCGAACGTGCTGTCCGTCTCCAAAGAAATTTCGTTCACTTTCGTCCAGGCGCTACGGGACGTCGTCTCCGAATTTCACAACAACCGGACAAATCCGCTCTTTTCGCTTCTGAAGGGCAAGAGCGGCGATATCGACCCCGTGGCGTTCCAGGCTATCACCGACGGGGTAAAGGCATTGAATGACTCCATCGAAGCGTTGCCAGACGTGCAGGTCGTCCGGACGGATATCAGAGACACCATCAAGGATGCGGCGGGTGAGGCGTATTCGCCGTCTTCTCTTTCTATCAAGTCGGATCTGCCAGACGAAGCTGACAAGTTGTTCCAGTCGCTCAAGCTGTTCGTTGGCGAATCGGGGGAGAGCCACGAAGGACCGATCCACGAGCTGAGCCTTGGTGGAGCAAACCTGATATTCCTCACGTTGAAACTGCTTGAATTCAAGTATCAAAAGGCTAAACAGTCGATCGCCAACTTTCTGCTTATCGAAGAGCCGGAAGCTCACATTCACACACATATCCAGAAAACACTGTTCGACAAGCTCAAATACGACGACACACAGATCATTTATTCGACCCATTCGACGCACATCTCTGAGGTCAGCAATGTTCAGAACGTGAACATCCTCGGCAGAGAAGGTGATCGTTGCGAGGCATACCAGCCTGCAATTGGCCTAAACCCAGAAGAGATCGGCAACATTCAACGCTACCTGGATGCTGTCCGTAGCAACTTGTTGTTTGCCAAGAGCGTCCTCTTAGTGGAGGGCGATGCAGAAGAAATTCTCGTTCCGATCCTGATCAAGAACGTGCTAGGCGTCAGCCTTGATGAACTCGGCATCAGTTTAATTAATATCCGCAGCACTGGATTTCAGAACGTCGCGGTTCTTTTCGATGATGCCCGAATCCGGAAGCGGTGCAGCATCGTCACCGACCTTGACAAGTCCATCATTGACACAACGCCGGCGGCGGGAGACTCCGAAGGGCTGCTCCGGCGCAAGGGCAAGTATCAGGCATCCCAGGAAAAAGGGGTCGCCAGGAAAGCGTTATTGGAAGACACCTTCAAAGATAACGGGTGGGTTTCTCCATTCTTTGCCCCCCATACCTTCGAGGTCGACTTCATTGCCGCCGGCAATGCGCGTAAGGTGGTCGGCATCCTTCCTGATGTCTACAAGGATGCACCAACCATCGCGACGGCCAAGGCGGAGCTCGAATCAGCGGACATCGCGTTGTTCGGTCAGCGCGCATTGACCATGGCGGACAACTACGGCAAGGGATGGTTTGCCATCTTGCTGGGAAAGAAGATCGATCCGCAGACCGCCATTCCGAAGTACATCTTGGACGCCATCGCTTTTGCGCATCCGGTGGTCACTAAGGAAGTCTGGTTTAACGTGCTGAGCTACCGCGTGAACTACATCGATGCAGAAGATATCTTCACTGCGTCTGCCGTATTCGACGACTTTAGGGCCAAGCTGCTGGCCTTCCGAAATGGAGACATCGACTTCGTCGGCATCCGAAACGAGATGCTTGCCACGTTCCCAGATGATCGCATCAACGATGTACTCGCGGTGTTCTGATCATGTTCATGTGGAACAAAGATGATCTGAATCCCGAGCAGGAAGCAGCCATTCTGAAGCCAGGGAGCGTCTTTCTCATCGCTTGCCCGGGCAGCGGGAAAACGCGCACGCTCACCTACAAAATCGCCTATGAGTTGTCCAGGCTGAAATCGAACAAGCAGTTTGTCGTTGCCATCACTTATACGCACCGTGCCGCCGACGAAATCCACGAGCGCATTGAGAGCCTTGGGGTGGATACATCCCGATTATGGATAGGAACGATACATTCGTTCTGTCTTGAATGGATATTGAAACCGTACGGCATCTATCACGAAGCGTTGGATCGAGGCTTCCGTGTGATCGATCAGCATGAGCGCGAGAAAATCCTGGAGGCATTGTGCAAGCCTTACCAGAAGCCAAAAATAACATTCTGGGATTGTGAGTTTTATTACACCGAAACTGGATATGTGCTCTCCTGCCCACAAGATTGGAAGCATTCGGGTCTTCACGTCATATTGGGCAAGTATTTTGAGATTCTGCACGAAAGTCGGCAGCTAGACTTTGAGCTCATTCTTTACTATGCGTACCAACTGATCGCACGTCATCCTGCGATCAGCACTCTTCTGGCACAGTTGTTCTCTTTCGTGCTGATCGACGAGTATCAGGACACCAAACGAATTCAGTATTCGATCATCACCGCCATTCTGAAAGCTGGTCAAGGTGCGACCAAGGCCTTTATTGTCGGAGATCCTAACCAGGCGATTTATCAATCGCTTGGCGGATATCCGATTGCCTTCGAGGATTTCAAGGCGATGGCCAATATCGATTTGGACGAACTCGAACTGTCGCGGAACTACCGTTCTTCTGAGCGCATCATTGAGTACTTCGGAAACTACAACGTTCACAACACACGCATCGAAGCCGCATCCGAGGACAAGGCGTACCCAAGCCTTATTTCATTCGACGACACAGTGAGCAAAAATGATCTGGACGCTGAGCTCATCCGGCTCATCCGTTTCAACATTGAGACTATGGGCATCTCACCTCACGAGGTGTGCATTCTCGCGCCACAGTGGACGCATCTTGCAAGCATGACACGTCGTTTGGTCGCCAGCATGCCGGAGTACTCATTCGATGGCCCCGGTATGGTTCCCTTTGCACGGGACACAGAGAATTTCTGGTACAGGCTTTCTAAGATTGCACTTACTCAGGCATCGCCGGGAATGTATGTGCGCAGACTGCGGTGGGCCGGGGAGATTCTGAATGACCTAGAGGCGGCCGGGGCTAGCGTGTCGAAGCTCACGCGGAGGTCCTTGTTGAGGGAGTGCAATGCAATTAAGATCGATGAAACAGATGGTCTTACCTACTTGAGCGCATTTTTCGAGCGTCTGTTTGCAAACTTAGCAATCGACTTTCGCCTTTTCACGCTGCTTCAAGAGCATCACGTTGCCTTCTTCGATAGTTCGCAAGCCCGGGTAAATCGATTGAAGAGTGAAGGTAGCGAATTTATAGGCGATATTGAGACATTCAGGAAGGTATTTCAGCATAGGACTGGAATCACCATCTCGACGATACACGGCGTCAAGGGAGCCGAGTTCGATGCAGTGATCGCTTATGCATTATTAGAAGATATGGTGCCGCATTTCAATGATCCGAACGGTCAAGAAAGCGCGATGAAATTGCTGTATGTCATTGGTTCGCGGGCAAGGAAGAACCTGCACCTTGTTTCGGAACGAGGTCGAGTTCGCCAGTATTCTGGCGAAGAGTATCAAGTAACTCGCAAGCTTGCCTCATGCAGTTTTGGATACGATCAAATTCCATAGAAATCACGAGTAGCGCAACCGCGCTCTCTATGGGATGCCCTACAGCTTTGTTTAGCGTTTGGCTGAATCATCTGCGCGCGGCTCGCTCTGCATGCCCTGCTGTCGCCAGCTCAACATGCAAGCGGAGCGCGCAGGCCCGGATCACAGTGTCGGGCCGTGGAGGGCTGGCGAATGCCAGTCCCGTCAGGGATGAGCGAATAGCGAACGTGGAGCAGCGCGATCCACAAAGTGGAGACGCTCAAGGTTCCGTCGCTTACTATTTGGACTACGGCGAGTTGAGTAAAAAATATGAAAAATATCTTTGAAGAAATCAATGAATTTTCTTCGGAAAAAATCGCGTTATTCAGCTTTGGGAAATTTTGCTACGTCTTTCTTAATAAAGACCCGATCTTTGTCAAGAAATTGCTTCCCCTCATCCAAACCTCTCTGGCAAATGAGAGCTTTCAGGCAGACGTAATGCGTGCTTATACGGAGGGCTGCATGAATGAAAAGGCGGCCATTCTGAAAGAATTTGAAGCCAAACGCGACCATCCAAACGCAGCCAAGTTTTATGGGCCACAGCTTGATCTAGTGGACAAGCGATTGGCTATAAAGACAATCCAGCATTTAATGGACTACTTAAATAATTATCTCAACGAGTATCCGGGATCGCTAGAAATTCTCAACAATTCCTACAAGCATATCCATGACGAAGATGGTGTTTCGTACATAAAAGAAAATTACGCAAATTATCGCATTGGCTGCATTTTTTATTCCAAGCACCAATCAATCATGGGGAGGGCTGAGATGCTGGAGCTAAAATATTCCAAGGTAGTTGAACGTGAGTACGAGAAAATTGGAATTGACATAAGAAAGGAAGATGCTCAGTTCTCTAAATATAGTCTTGTCAGCCTGAACGAGAATATTCAGATATTCAACGACAAGGATAGTCAGACAATACGCGATGAACGCATAGGGCGACACTTCTGGATAAAAGTTCCGAGGAAGCTGCTTACCTCTATCGAGGAACTCATTGAAAAAGGAATGCTGTCCGAAATAGCATTCAGGATTGATTACGTCTCCGATTATGTCCCTGCAATGGAGGAGATGGAGTTTGGCGCTCCGTTGCGATTGAAAATATCTTCCCTTCCTAGATTGTCAAAGTTCTACTCCACCGATAAATATGAGAACAATCTATGGATTCACCATGACGCAGAGAAGCTAAGTTTGACTTTTGAAGAATTGATGGAGGACTTTGAGGTGGCAGGCGACGACGTCGTAACGCAAGTCATCCATCTTGAATACAGTTCAAAAGGCGATGATTTTTTTATAACTCACTTGGATCACGAATTTATCGTATATACGTTGGATAGCTATCAAGAAAGATTGAGCAATGCCAACATCAAGGGGCATAGAAAAATAAAGACATTCAAAATAGATAACTCAATGATCCCGTTTGATATAAATATTAGCGGGGATCTTTTTCTGTTTCAGGTTCTCGATTCGTATTTAAAAAATGATGACTTGATTCGTGAATATTTTGAAAAAATTAACTGACTTTATAGTTTGAGATATTTAATTAAAACAGCGATCGGCATAGAACATGGCGCTGCTGCCCGCGATAATCATGTGATTGGGCGCTCGCGCCCACTAGCCCCAGCGCATCCTTGAGCCGCAGGCCAGTTCCTTATCGGCCTATGGCGATTCCACACTAGCATGGAGCCTCGATAGAGCAAGAGATCCGTTGCCACATGCTCGTGCTGTGGTTTGGGTGTACGGTTGGACAGATGCTGCTGTCAGGACTTCTCGCCAGGCTGCCGCTGCTCGATCTGCAACCGCGCCCGTTCGGTCGCCTGCTGCAACCGCTCCCCCAGCACCGCACGCGGCGGCAGGGTCGTCAGGTATTCGGCTACGTGGATGCCCGACTTGTCCAGCTCCAGCAACTCGATCTGCTCTGACTTCTTGCCGGTACAAAGAATGATGCCCAGCGGCGAGGCTTCCTCCGGTTCGCGTTCGTGCTTGTCGAGCCAACGCAAATAAAGCTCCATCTGCCCCTTGTATGCTGCCTTGAACTCGCCGATCTTCAACTCCACCGCCACCAGCCGCCGCAGCTTGCGGTTATAGAACAGCAGGTCCAGGTGGAAATCCTCGTCGTCGATCTGGATGCGTTTCTGCCGGGCTAGGAAAGAGAAGCCCGCGCCCAACTCCAGCAAAAAAGACTCCATTTCGCGGATGATCGCGGCTTCCAGGTCGCCTTCCTGCCAGGTATCGCGCAGGCCCAGGAAGTCGAGGATGTACGGGTCGCGCATGACCAGCGCCGGCGACATGCGCTGCGCATCGCGCATCGCCGCCAGCTCTTGCGTGATCGTCTCGTCCGGCTTCTTGGACAGCGCCGTGCGCTCGTATAGCATCGAGTCGATGCGCTCGCGTAGCGTCCGCACGCTCCAGCGTTCGGCGCTGGCCATTTGCACGTAGTAGTCCCGCTGGAGCGGGTCTTTTAGCGGCAGCAGCGCCACGAAATGCGACCAGCTCAATTGTCGTGACAGCGTCACGACAATTGGCTCGTCCGAGAAGGTGGCGGCGAACTGCACCATCCGGCGCAGGTTCTTGTCCGCGAAGCTACGTCCGTAGTCGCGGACAAGCTGCGCCGCCAGGGTCGGCAGGATTTCGTCGCCGTACCCGGCCCGCTGCCCGGCAAGCACTTCCGTATGGATGCGCTGGCCAATGCGCCAGAACAGCAATGTCAGCTCGGCATTGACCGCCGAGGCGACGCGCTGGCGCGACGCTTCGATCAGTGCCCGGATGTCGCCCAGCAGCGCGGGCGGCGCTGCTGGCGCTGAGACGGATGCCTTGCGCCGGGTCATGCGGCCACCTCCTTGGCTCCCTGCATCCCGGTGATCGTCTTACGCCGATTCGCCACCAGTTCGGCCGCCTCTCGCACCGGCTTATCCTCGGTGTGGACGTAGCGCATGAACATGACGACGGTCTTGTGCGCCGTTAGCGCCATGCCGACCTTGACCGGGATGCCCGAATTGGCAATGTCGGTCGCCGAACGGTGGCGGATGCCGTGCGTGCCCACGTGCGTAGCGCCAGCCGCCTTGAGCGCACGGCTCCAGCCACCGTAATACTCGCCCGTGGTTAGATGCTTGCCAGCGTGGCTAGGAGAAGGCAGCACATAGCGGCTACCCTCCTGCCGGGGTGCCGTCGAGAGTAGCCGATAGGCTTCCTCGCTCATGGGCTTAGACATGCCGCCTGTCTTGCTGTCAGGCCAGACGACGCGCCGGTTCTGCAAGTCAACCCAGTTCCATTCCAGCGCGATGATTTCCGAGCGGCGGCCGGCGAACTCGAACTGCAGGCGGATTCCCAAAGGGATGACGTAGTTCTCCAGCCCCTCCGACTCGATCTTGTCGAGCTGTCGGAACAGGTTGCCCATTTCTTCGTCGCTGATGAGGTGAGTCGATTTGCCGGCAGGGAACATCGGGACGTGACGGCAAGGGTTGGTACCGTCGGGCCGATAGCCCCATACCTCGGCCATGTTGAACATCTTGCGCAAGACGCTGAATACCTTGTTCGCCTCGGTCTGCTTGTACGAAAGCTTTTCCATCAGTCCGGCGATTTCAGGACGCTTCACGTCCTGAACTTTCTTGCGTCCCAGCAGCGGAATAATGTTGCGATTGATGACAGCCTGATAGCCGGCTTGGGTGCTGAGCTTGTTGCGCTTCTTGGAGTAGTCCTCCATGAACTTCGTGCATAGCTCCTTGACCGTAGGTGCCTGGCGCGCCTCCGCCTTCTCTGCGGCGGGATCTCCGCCTCGGCGGACTTGGGCCAGCCATTCCTGCGCCAGCGACCGCGCCTGTTCGACGGTCAGCTCCCCGTACAGTCCTAGCGAGGGCTTGCGGCGCTCGCCAGCGTTCGTCCGGTACTGGAGCATGAACACCTTGCGACCCGCCGGGGTAATCTTGCACAGGAAGCCGGGGACCAGCGTGTCCCGGAGTTCGACGGCCTCTGCCTGGGGTTGCGCCGCATCGACAGCGGACTTAGTGAGTTTGATCTTAGCCATGATGACTCCTTGGAAAGACCTGGATTCCAAGGGCCGGATAGGAGTCAGGCGGTCGGAAGTCAGGTCAGGTTTCGGAAAGCACCGGCATATGTTGAACTCGCTTAAGTCATTGATAAACCTGCTGTATCGGGCTGTAGCGTAGTCCAGCGAATTTCGGTGCTGGAGTCATGGTGAAATAAAAAATGCCACCGACGAAGCAGTGGCAAGGAGAGAGAGATGAACCGGTGTTTTCTTGTGGCTCCATCCTGCACCCACAACATGTAGATGATTTGTCGATAACCGACTTTATTGCATGCCGCGATTGCTGGATTGCGACAAGGCAAACGCCTCCCAACTCGCAATTGCGCGCTTTGGCACATTCCGAATCAGTGGGCAAGCAAACTCAACGAAGCGCCGGCAGTCAGAGTCCCATTCGAGGCAAGCAGAAGGGGCCTTCCGGCCCCTTCCGTGTATACCTACCAGCGGCGAAACAATCAGCCGCGATAGCCATTGGTGATGGGGTAACGGCGCTCACGGCCAAACGCGCGCCGCGAAACCTTCGGTCCCGGTGCAGCTTGATGGCGCTTCCATTCACTGATACGCACCAGCTTCAGCACCCGATCCACTACCTCCGGCGCATAACCAGCAGCAACTATGTCCTCGCGCGATTGTTCCTGGTCTATGTAGCGGTACAGGATGCCGTCCAACACGTCGTAAGCAGGCAACGAATCCTGGTCTGTCTGGTTGTCACGCAGCTCGGCCGATGGCGCGCGGGCAATCACCGCAGGCGGAATCACCGGCGCGCCGCCCACCGTATTGCGCCACTTGGACAGGCCGTAAACTTCCGTTTTGTACAGGTCCTTCAATGGCGCGTAGCCACCGCACATATCGCCATAGATGGTGGCGTAACCCACCGCGTACTCGCTCTTGTTGCCGGTGGTCAGCAACAGGCCGCCGAACTTGTTTGCCAAGGCCATCAGGATCACGCCACGGCTACGCGACTGCAGGTTCTCTTCGGTGACATCCGCCGCCTGACCTTCAAACATAGCCGACAGCGACTGCATCAAGCCCTGGAAGGCCGGCTCGATCGGCACCGTCTCCAACTTCACGCCCAGCGCGCGACACTGCTCCACCGCCAGATCATTGGACAGATCCGCGGTGTAGCGTGACGGCAGGCTGACGGCAGTGACGTTGTCCGCGCCCAATGCATCCACCGCCAGTGCCAGCACCAGCGCCGAATCGATACCGCCCGACAGGCCCAGCCATACCTTGCTGAAGCCGTTCTTGCCGCAATAGTCCTGGATGCCGCGGGTGACCGCGCGCCAGGCCAAGGCGTCCATGCTCTCGTCGCCGTCATCAATCCAGCGCAGCGGCATGAAGCTGCGCGCGGCGACGTTGTATTCGACCACCAGCATTTCTTCGGTGAAAGCCACGGCGGCTGGATGCACGGTGCCGTCGCCATCGGCCACGACCGAAGCACCATCAAACACCACCGCGTCCTGGCCGCCGACGGTGTTGACGTAGGCGATGGCCACACCGGTCTCGCGGCTGCGCTCGGCCAGCAGCGCATCGCGCTGAGCGTGCTTGCCACGCTCGTACGGCGAGGCGTTGGGCACCAGCACCAGTTCGGCACCGGCCTTGACGGTGGCAGCCAGCGGCTCGGGGAACCACAGGTCTTCGCAGATCACCAGGCCCAATTTCACCCCATTGACCTCGAACACGCAGTTGCCACCATCCGGGTCCACGTCGAAGTAGCGTCGCTCGTCGAACACCGCATAGTTGGGCAGCTCGCGCTTGCGGTAGGTGGTGGCGATGACGCCATCACGCAGTACGCTGGCGGCGTTGTACACCACCGCACCGGCGCTCTGCGGCCAGCCAACCACGGCCACGATGCCCTGCACTTCCGCCGCTACCCGCGCCAACGCCTGCTCACAGCTACGCAGGAAGCCAGGGCGCATCAGCAGGTCTTCCGGCGGATAGCCACTGATGGCAAGTTCCGGGAACAGCACCACATCGGCACCGTATTCGTCACGCGCCTCTTGCATCAGCTCGATGATGCGGCCTGCGTTGCCGTCCACGTCCCCGACCGGGAAATCGAACTGGGCCAGGGCGATGCGTAGCGATTCGGACATATCAACAACCTTCTGCTTGGCCCCGCACCCTGCGGGGGCTTGGTGTTGCCAGCGCCGCGCGCAGGATGCTGTCGCAGACCGCGGCGGTGTGGCTCAAGGCTTCATTATTCCAGAAGCGCAGCACGCGGTAGCCATTGCGGTGCAGGAAGGCATCGCGGCGGCGGTCATTGGGGTCGGTTGCATGCTGGCTGCCGTCCAGTTCGATGACCAGTTTGTGTTCCAGGCAGACGAAATCGACGACATAGGGGCCGATCGGGTGTTGGCGGCGGAACTTGAAGCCGACCAGGTGGCGGCCTCTGAGAAAGTACCAGATGCGCCGCTCTGCATCGGTCATGCGCCGGCGCAGGGCTCGGGCGCTATTGGTTTTGCTGCCTTTGCGCATGGGTGCCTCCTTTGTTGGGAGACGATTGCGCTACGGAGCGGCGGATGGAATCGGAGGAAACGGGTCTTTGAGTGGAGAGATTCCCGTTTTTGTGGCGATGCGAGGGAGGTGGCTGAAAGCGCAGGCAAAGGCAAAAGCTTGCCCTCACCCCTACCCCTCTCCCGCAGGCGGGAGAGGGGAAAGCAATTGCCACAGCCACAGCCACAGCCACAGCCAGAGCCAGAGCCACAGCCAGAGCCACAGCCACAGCCAGAGCCAGAGCCAAGTCCAAAACAATGATTCAAAACCCGAGCCCCGGCCGAAGTTCGGCTTTGGCTTTGGCTTTGGCTTCGGCTTTGGCTTCGGCTTTGGCTTCGGCTTTGGCTTCGGCTTCGGCTTTGGCTTTGGCTTCGGCTTTGGCTTTGGCTTTGGCTTTGGCTTTAGCTGTCCCCTCTCCCGCTTGCGGGAGAGGGGTAGGGGTGAGGGCAAGCCCTTGCTTTTGCTCTTGCCTGCCTTCCACCAACCCCAAAAACAAGAAAGGCCACCCGAAGGTGGCCTCTCTCAAATCACTGAAGCGCAGTCTTACTTGACCAGCTTCGCGATTGCAGCGCCCAGGTCGCCCGGCGAACGGACGGTGACAACGCCAGCAGCTTCCATCGCCGCGAACTTGCCCTCAGCCGTGCCCTTGCCGCCCGATGCGATCGCACCGGCGTGGCCCATGCGCTTGCCGGCCGGAGCCGAAGCACCTGCGATGAAGCCGACAACCGGCTTCTTCACGTGGTTCTTGATGTACTCGGCACCGGCTTCTTCAGCGTCGCCACCGATTTCGCCAACCATGATGATGCCTTCGGTCTGCGGGTCTTCGTTGAACAGCTTCAGGCAGTCAACGAAGTTCAGGCCGTTGATCGGGTCGCCGCCGATACCGATGCAGGTCGACTGGCCCAGGCCCACTTCCGTGGTCTGCTTGACCGCTTCATAGGTCAAGGTGCCCGAACGCGACACGATGCCGATCTTGCCCGGCATGTGGATGTGGCCCGGCATGATGCCGATCTTGCACTCGCCCGGGGTGATCACGCCGGGGCAGTTCGGCCCGATCAGCACGGTGTCCGGATGCGAACGGGTCAGCACGTTCTTGACGCGCAGCATGTCCAGCACCGGGATGCCTTCGGTGATGCAGACGATGACCTGGATGCCGGCAGCAGCCGCTTCCAGGATCGCATCAGCCGCGTACGGCGGCGGCACGTAGATGACCGAAGCATTGGCGCCGGTGCTCTGCACGGCATCGGCCACGGTGTTGAACACCGGCAGGTCGATGTGGGTGGTGCCGCCCTTGCCAGGGGTCACGCCGCCGACAACCTGGGTGCCGTACTCGATCATCTGAGTGGCGTGGAAGGTGCCCTGCTGGCCGGTAAAGCCCTGCACGATCACCTTGGTGTTCTTGTTAATCAAAACAGACATTGGATTTCCTTCGGTGTCGGATCAGGCAGCGTTCTTGACAGCTTCAACGATCTTCTTGGCGCCATCGTTGATGTTGTCAGCCGGGATGATGGCCATGCCGCTGTCACGCAGCAGCTGCTTGCCTTCTTCCACGTTGGTGCCTTCCAGGCGCACCACGACCGGAACCTTGACGCCCACTTCCTTCACGGCAGCGATGATGCCTTCGGCAATCATGTCGCAGCGGACGATGCCGCCGAAGATGTTGACGAAGATGCCTTCGACCTTGTCCGAGGACAGGATCAGCTTGAAGGCTTCAATGACGCGCTGCTTGTTGGCACCGCCGCCCACGTCCAGGAAGTTCGCCGGCTCGCCGCCGTTGAGCTTGATGACGTCCATGGTGGCCATGGCCAGACCTGCGCCGTTGACCATGCAGCCGATGTTGCCGTCCATGGTGACGTAGTTGATGTCCAGCTCCGAAGCGATCACTTCGGTCGGGTCTTCCTGGGTCTTGTCGCGCATGGCAACCAGAGCCTTCTGACGGAACGCGGCGTTGTCGTCGCTGTCGAACTTGCCGTCCAGCGCGTACAGGTTGCCGTCGTCCAGGATGGCCAGCGGGTTGATTTCAACCAGCGCCAGGTCCTTTTCGTTGAACAGGCGGTACAGGTTCACCATGATGTTGGCGAACTGGCCAGCCTGCTTGGCGGTCAGGCCCAGCTTGAAGCCGAAATCACGGCCGTGGTAGCCCTGCACGCCTTCAACGAAGTCGACGTTGAGCGAGTGGATCAGCTCCGGGGTTTCAGCAGCAACCTGCTCGATCTCCACGCCGCCTTCCGAAGAAGCGATGTAGGTGATGGTCTTGGTGCCACGGTCAACCAGCACCGACAGGTACAGCTCCTTGACGATCTCACCGGCGGTGGTCACCAGCACCAGGTTGACCGGCAGCTCGACGCCTGCGGTCTGGTAGGTGGCCATCTTGGTGCCGAGCATCTTGGCCGCAGCGGCCTTGACGTCATCGGTGGTCTTGCAGAACTTGACGCCGCCAGCCTTGCCGCGGCCGCCAGCGTGGATCTGTGCCTTGACCATCCAGGGGCCCTGGCCCAGCGACTGGGCAGCTGCAACAGCCTCGTCCGGGGTCGCAGCGACCTTGCCGGCCGGGACCGGGATGCCGTATTCGGCAAGCAGTTGTTTTGACTGGTACTCGTGGAAATTCATGCGTCACCGTGGGAATAGGAACGACCGCACGCAGTCCGCAGGGCCAGAAATGGCCGACTGACAGGGCGGGCGGGCCCGATATTGTCGCCGACGGCGGCCCAGCACGCAAAGAAGTCTGTACAAATCGCCAGAACCGGCATGATTTTACCCACCAATTCAGTAACTTGCCGGCGATTGCCGGACGCGCCCGGGACTCCCCGCGCAAGGGGTGGCGCACCTATACTGGGCCGATAACGCTTGGATAGGAGATCCGGCTTGGCCCCCAGTTCGTCGATCATCGACCGCATAGAATCCATCCCAACGCGCGAGCTGTACTTTTTTGCGTTGTACCGGGTGCTGGTCGCCGCACTGCTGAGCGCACTGGTGTTCGGGCCACTTACTCCCATGGTGGGCGAGGCCCACCAGCCGCAGCTGGCGCAAGCAGTCTCCATCGCCTATCTGCTTGTCTCGATCGGCCTGTTGATCTGGGGCCGCAACGAGCGTTGGCTACAGCGCATCGTGATTGGCAGCGTGGTTGTCGACATCGCCGCCGCCACCTTGCTCAGCCACGCCCTGCCCGGTGCCAGCGCTGGCATCTCGATGTCACTGCTGTTCAACATCGCAGCAGCGGGCCTGCTGCTGCCGCTGTCCAGGGCGATGCTGATCGCCCTGCTGGCTTGTGCCGCCAGCGTTGCGGAGTACATCTGGCAGATGCTGGAGGGCGGGCAAAACACCCGCACGCTGGCCGAACTGGCAATGTTCGTCACCAGCTATCTCGCGCTGACCTTCATCGCCTACCAGATCGGCAGCCGCACCCGCCGCACCCAGCAACTGGCCGATCAACGCGGCGCCGAAGTCGCCAACCTGTTCGAAGTGAACGAGTTGATCATTCGCCGCATGCGCACCGGCGTGCTGGTAGTAGACACCAATGGCCACATAACACTGGCCAATGAAGCCGCCACCGCCCTGCTCGGCGACATGGAAGGCGCGCTTGCCACCGAGCGTGTCGCTCTGACTATCGCTTCGCCGGAACTGGCGCGGCGCCTGCAACGCTGGCGCAATGGCTGGCACGAAGACGAACAACCGCTGCAGCTGGCCCCGGAGCAGGCCGAAGTACTGCCACGCTTTGCCCGCCTGCTGGCCGACAGCGATATGTCCTTGATCTTCCTGGACGACACCACCGTGGTCTCGCGCCGGGCCGAATCGCTGACCCTGTCCACTCTTGGCCGCTTCTCCGCCAGCCTGGCCCATGAAATCCGCAACCCGCTGGCAGCCATCAACTACGCCACCCAGCTGCTGGAGGAGTCCGAAGACATTGGCGAGGCCGACCGACGCTTGCTGCAGATCATCCACCAGCAATGCCAACGCACCAACGGCATCGTCGAGAGCGTGCTGGCGCTGGCCCGACGCGAACGGGCAAACCCGGAAAACCTCGACCTGGCCGCCTTCGTGCGCCGCTTCGTGATCGAGTACCGGCAGACCCTGTCACTGGAGAACGACAGCCTGGAAGCGGTGATCCGCGAGCCATCGATAATGGCAATGATCGACCCCCGGCACCTGCACCAGGTGCTGACCGCGCTGGTCCACAACGCCCTGAAGTATGGCCGGGTAGCCGATGAGCCGGCACGCATCCGCATCCGCGTCGCCTCGGCCGAGCGCAATGCGATCATCGACGTGATGGACCGTGGCCCCGGCATCCCGGATGCCATTGCCACCCAACTTTTCCGGCCGTTCTACACCACCTCCGAACACGGCACCGGGCTGGGCCTTTACATCGCCCGCGAGCTTTGCCGGGCCAATCAAGCCCAGCTGGACTATGTGTCCATTCCCGCTGGCGGCGCCTGCTTCCGGCTGACCCTGAGCATCCCAAAAGCCGCGTTCGCCCGCGGCCAGCATCAATGAGCCATTTTTCGAAGCAATCGTTTGTAGACATGCATCTACCTCGGCTATCGTTCCATTCATGAACGCAACACATAGCGCCCTGATCGTCGATGACGAACGCGACATCCGCGAGCTGCTGGTCCTCACCCTTGGCAGGATGGGCTTGCGGATCAGTACCGCAGCAAACTTGGCCGAGGCCCGGGAACTGCTGGCCAGCAACCATTTCGACCTATGCCTGACCGATATGCGCCTGCCTGACGGCAACGGCATCGAGCTGGTCACCGAGATCACCCGCGACCACCCGTCCACCCCGGTGGCGATGATCACCGCCTTCGGCAGCATGGATCTGGCAGTGGAAGCACTGAAAGCCGGCGCCTTCGATTTCGTCAGCAAGCCGGTGGACATCAATGTGCTGCGCGGCCTGGTCCGGCATGCCATCGAGCTGAACAATGAAGCACGCCCCAGCACCCCGCCACCGCCGGAGAACGCCACCCGTCTGCTCGGCAGCTCGTCGGCAATGGATGAACTGCGCGCCACCATCGGCAAGGTTGCCCGCAGCCAGGCGCCGGTTTACATCCTGGGCGAGTCCGGCGTCGGCAAGGAATTGGTGGCCCGTACCATCCATGACCAGGGCGCGCGTGCGGCAGGACCATTCATCCCGGTCAACTGCGGCGCCATTCCCAGTGAGCTGATGGAAAGCGAGTTCTTCGGCCATCGCAAGGGCAGCTTCACCGGCGCCCACGCCGACAAGCCTGGCCTGTTCCAGGCAGCGAACGGCGGCACCTTGTTCCTGGATGAAGTTGCCGAGCTGCCCCTGCAGATGCAGGTCAAGCTGCTGCGCGCGATTCAGGAAAAATCGGTGCGCCCGGTAGGCGCCGCCACCGAAGTCAACGTCGATGTGCGCATCCTCTCAGCCACCCACAAAGACCTGAGCACCCTGGTGCAGGACGGGCGTTTCCGCCACGACCTGTACTACCGCATCAACGTCATTGAACTGCGGGTGCCACCGCTGCGCGAACGCCGTGGCGACCTGCCGCAGCTGGCCAGCACCATCTTGAACCGTTTGGCGCAGTCGCAGGGCCAGAAGCCACCACAACTGGCGTCTTCGGCACTTGAAGCGCTGGATGCCTATTCCTTCCCCGGCAACGTCCGCGAACTTGAGAATATCCTCGAGCGGTCGCTGGCACTGGCCGACAGCGACCGCATCGACGCCAGCGACCTGCGCCTGCCGCAGCCGCAAAACGCACCGCCTCGCGCGCCCAACAGCGACACTCCGGCACCTATTGCCAGCCCCCAGGAAGCCGTTGTCGACATAGACCCTGCCAGCTCCGCCCTGCCCTCCTACATCGAGCAGATGGAGCGCACAGTGATCCAGAAGGCCCTGGAAGAAAATCGCTGGAACAAGACCAAGACCGCTGCCCAGCTCGGCATCACCTTCCGTGCCCTGCGCTACAAGCTGAAAAAACTGGGCATGGAGTAAGGCAGACGAGCAAAACCAAGGTGGCGCCGAGCCATGCGCGGCTGGCGCTACCAGTGAATCCCCACGGTAGAGGCGCGGCCAGCCGGGGGGGGGGGGGGGGAGCAAGACCCCCCCCCGCCACGGGGGGGGGGACAGCCCGACCCGCGGGGGGGGGGGTTGGGGGGGGGGGTGGGGG
>NZ_JBRREI010000066.1:0-22511 GCF_056760195.1 Stenotrophomonas sp. STEN020 | reverse complement strand
TGGGCGCGGCCGGCCCCCCCCCCCCCCGCCGAGCGCCGCCCCCCCCCTTCTGGTGTGTCGGGGGGGGGGGGCGGCGCGGCGGGCGGCCCGCCCCCCCCCGCTCCTACAAAAGCCGGGCCACCCGCCGTCCGGGCAGGTTGCCAGCAAAGCCAGCCCCGCTTTGAGCTAGCATCAGCGCAACCGGGAGCCAGGGACTGCCAAGCATGAAGATCGCCGTAGTGCGCTGTCTGTTGTTGGTCACGTGGCTGCTATTGGGGTGCGCGCCCGTGTGGGCGGCGCCTGGCAAGTTGTTGGAGGCCACGCCAACCGACGGTGCCCCCGGCGGCGCCAAGGCTTGGCGCATCCGTTACGAGACCACCGACGTCAACGGTCATCCCACCCAATCCACCGGCGTGCTGGTCGCCCCCGTGGGCGTCAGTCCAGCGGCAGGGCGCGAGGTAGTGGCATGGGCGCACGGCACGGTAGGCATCGATGCCGCCTGTACCCCCATCCGCACACTGGACCAGATCCCCGGGCTGGCCGACATGCTGGCGCGTGGTTGGGTGGTGGTGGCCAGTGACTATCCGGGGCTGGGCACGCGCGGACCGCATGCGTATCTGGCCGGCGATGCTACCGCTGCAGCAGTACTGGATTCGGTGCGTGCAGCGACCACGCTGGCTGCAGTTGGTGCCGGCCGCAGCTTCGCGGTGTGGGGGCATTCGCAGGGCGGGCATGCGGCGCTGTTCACAGCGCAGCGGGTGCGCGCCTATGCGCCGGACCTGCAATTGAAGGGCGTGGTCGCGGTATCACCGCCCACCGATCTGGTGGCGAACATGCAGCACGCCGACGCCACCGTTCGTGGCCTGTTGACTGCATTTACCGTGCGCAGCTGGTCAAAGGTCTACGGTGCTGATCTGTCCACCATCGCCAACAAGACCACGCAGGGTGTGATTGACCGCGCCACCAGTGGTTGCGAAGGCGATCCGTTCTCTGCCGCCGCGCTGGTCCGCCTGGTTCGCCTGCGTGCGCGGCTGGGTAGTTTGGATCTGAGCCGGCGTGCGCCTTGGGACGGGTTGATGGCACGCAATTCCATCACCGCGCTGCCAGCTGGCAGCGCACCGCTGCTGCTGGTGCAGTCCGATGCTGACGGCTTGATTGCAACGCCGGTGACGCAGGCGTTTTTCGAGCAGAGCTGCAAGCGTGGGGCGGTTGCAGGCTACCTGCGGCTGCCGGATACCGGCCATGCCACTACCGCGATTGTCTCGGCGGATAAGGCCATCGCCTGGATCGCGGCGCGCTTCAGTGGGCAGCCGGCAACCAGCGACTGTGGTTTGGCGATGAAGGCCAGTACTGGTAGCGGCTAGAGGAAGGATCAGGGTTCATCGGTCGCATAGGTTGAACGGTTTGTCATGGCAGCGTGACATCACGCTGCGGTTTCGATCACGGAGGTTTCGCCATGTCGCTGCTGCTCTACGGTCATCCGTTTTCCTCGTATACGCAGAAGGTGCTGATCGCGCTGTATGAAAACGACATCAACTTCGAATTCCGCCAGCTCGGGCCAGACACGCCTGAACACATAGGCCAATGGCTGCAGCATTGGCCGCTGGGCAAGTTTCCGCTGCTGCTCGATGGCGACCGCGGCGTTGTGGAGACCAGCATCATCATCGAGTACCTGCAGCTCAAGCATGCCGGGCCGCTGCGGCTGTTACCCGAAGATCCGCTGCAGGCACTGGACGTGCGCTTCCATGACCGCTTCTTCGACCTGCATGTGATGAGCCCGGTACAGCATGCGGTAGCCGGTGCCTTGAGTGGCGACGATGGCAAACGCGACGAGACCCGCGTGTTTGCAGTGCAGAAGCTGGAACTGGCTTACGCCTGGTTGGAGAGCCAGTTGCCGGGTCGGCAATGGGCAGTGGGTGACAGGTTCTCGCTGGCCGACTGCGCGGCGGCCCCGTCGCTGTTCTACGCCGACTGGACACACCGCATCAGCGACGACTACCCGCTGTTGCTCGACTACCGCCAGCGTTTGTTGCAGCGGCCATCCTTCGCGCGTGCGGTGGAAGAGGCGCGCAGCTACCGCCATCTATTCCCCTTGGGAGCGCCCGATCGTGATTGAGCGCTTGTAGCAGTGTGGATGCTCGCTCAGCTGTCAACTGCAGCTGGCTGCCTGTATCAGCTACCGAGCTTGGCCCAGCGCCCACCGTCGTGCAGCGACACTTCGAAGCGCGCCCATTGGCGCAGCTCCGCGGCGCTGGCATGGCCGATATCGCCAATGCCGTCACCGGCAACCACGGCGTACACCAGGCGGTCGGCGGCGGGGCCGGACAGCGCTGGCGTCACCGACACCCGGCGCACGCTCCAGGCCCGGCCCAAACGGCCGTTGCTGTAGCAACGGCCGGGCTCGATCAGCTCCGGGTGCAGGGCGTCGCGCTCGGCGTTCTGCTTGGCCAGCTCCAGCAACTCGGTAAGGCTCTCGTCGGTGATATCGACGAAGGAGTTGAGCTGGCCGATGGCGGCGTGAAAGTCTTCCTGGGTCAGGTCGACGTCGCGTTGCGCCGACGGCACGGCCACGGTCTGCTGGCGACGCCGATGCAGGTGCACCGGGTAGCGACGCCACGCGAAGCAGGCGTTGAACGCGACCCCGGCCAACAGGATGGCGGCGACGTTGATCGCTACCGGAGTGAGCAGGTACTGGTAGCCCAGCGCGTGCACATCGCTGCCACCAATTACCGCCGCAAGCGCGGTAGCGCCGCCCGGTGGGTGGATGCAGCGCAGGTAGTGCATCGCGCCCACCGCCAGCCCCACCGCCAGCGCGCCGGTCCAGGCCTGCTCGGGGAACATCAGCTGGCAGCTGACGCCGATGAAGGCGGACACAAGATGGCCGGCAATCACCGCCCACGGCTGCGACAGAGCTCCATGTGGCACGGCAAACACCAGCACGGCGCTGGCCCCCATCGACGCCAGCAGGATCGCGCCACCGGCATGGTTGAAGCCGCCCGGGAAGCACCAATGGGTGATCTGGTAGACCACGCTGATGCCGATCAGTGCGCCCAGTGCCGAGATCCACTTTTCGCCATGGCTGGTCTGGTTGCGCTCGATGCTCAACCAGCTGCGCAGAGGATGCAGGGGCTTGCTGCTGGACATCATGGTGGTTGATGGACGAGGGATCGCTATTTTGCCGGGTTTCCAAGGCTGCACATGAGTCCAGATGAGCTCATTGGTAGATTGCTGATGCGGATTTGTTTGGTCGTCATGCCGTGTTTGCAGGCTACGGGCCGCCAAGGAGGTAGGATGCAGCGGCCTCCCGTCTGTTCAGTTGCGTGATGATTTTTGGACCGTTGATCTCCTGGCCGTTCCTGTTGCTGGTGTTTGTGTTGCCGCTGGTCGGCGCCGCGGTGGCGATTGGCTTGCTTGTGCAGGCCTGGTATTTCCATCGGCACGGGCAAGGTGGCTGGGGCAATTTCTTCGACTGGAAGACGCGGATCAGCACTGCTTTCGTACTGCTGGTGACGGTGTGGGTAGGCGTACTGGTCTTCAAGCTGATTCAGTTCAAGCTGGAGTTCGACGTTGAGAAGTGGCAGCGGGGCAGTCGCGCGCAGTTCGTTCTGCAGCGTGATTTCCAATACGGTGAGTTCAACGTGCCCAAGGGCACGCTGGTAAACCGCTATGACGTATTCGACAACGGTGAGCCACAGCGGCCACTCGGATTGCGTGGCTTGGACGCACTGCAGTTTCCAGTGCCGGTGCAGCTGGCTGGCCTTTGGATTGATGCAATGGAGGCGTCACCCGGGCGCATGCGGCTGACTGCTGATCAACGCATCAGCCCGGTGTATCACTCCGATCCAGAGAGCGGCGACTGGGTAGTCGATCACTCGCGTCCTTTCATCGATTGCAAGGCCGGTGAGAACGCCTGGTTCAACGCACCGTTGATCGACTATGACATCCAGGCGGAGTTCCTGACCGGCGAGCCGGATGGTGCAGCGGCACGCTTCAAACCCAGCCAATGGCAATTCACCCACTGTGAGAGCGACTGGGCGCCGATGGAGATAAAGCCTGCCTTCGCCGAGCCGATGCCGGCGGGCGCGACGCCACAGGTGTTCACCCGGCAGGACTGATCCATTGCAGCGTGGAGGATGGTTTTACGCAGATTTGATGCGGACCTCGGCTCATCGCCATCGTCGGTTTATGGGGGCTGCGTGAACAATTCCGCATCGCCGCGCAGCTCGCGCGGCCGCTTTCGGAAAACCCATGAAACGCTCACGTTCTTCGTTGTACTTCGCCGCACTTATTGCCCTCACCGCCAGCACGAATGCACTGGCCATCGACACCAGCGGCAGCGCTGCCCTGACCAGCGACTATGTCTGGCGCGGCTCCACCCAGAGTCAAGGCGATGCCGCCGTGCAGGCCGGCTTCCGCGTCTTCGGAGACAGCGGGGTGTACGCCTCCGTGTGGGGCTCCAGCGTTGAGTTCGCCCCGGAGACGCACGCCAGCAGCGAGCTGGACTTCATTGTCGGCTGGAACGGCAAGCTGGCCGACGACTGGGCGCTGGATGCCAACCTGCTGCATTACCGTTACCCGGCCACGACGGTCGACTTGAACTGGACCGAGCTCAATACCACGCTGACCTGGAAGGAGAACTACTGGCTGTCGCTGGGCTGGTCGCCGGAGGCGCTGGGTACCACCCAGGATGGTTTGTATACCCAGCTGGGCGCGCGGTTGCCGCTTTCTCCACAGCTGCGTCTGGAAGGCGCTGCTGGCTGGTATCAGCTGCAGGATGCGGCGGGTGGCGGCTACGCGCATGGTCAGGTCAGCGCGATCTGGGCGGTGACAGCGCCGATTGAGCTGCGCCTTAGTGGGCATTTCACAGATCGGAACGCACGCGATCTGTTTGGTGAGAAAGCAGCTGGAACCCGTTGGGAAGCCGCGGTGCAGGCATCGTTCTGACAATCGCTGCCCTGCGGGAAGGGCGCTTTTGTAGGAGCGGCGTCAGCCGCGAAGCCGACACCAAGGAGCGATCGGGCAATCTGAGATCTTCTGGTGTGCGAGCTTCGCGACTTACGTCGCTCCTGCAAGAGCCATCGCTGTTGTTGTGGGAGCGGCGTAAGCCGCGAAGCCGGGAATCGTAGGCCACCAGTTGGCCTGCGACCTGATCGTGTGTGAGCTTCGAGACTGACGTCGTTCCCGCTGGGGCGTGGTGTCCCCGTGGGAGCGGCGTCAGTCGCGAGTGGCGTTACCTGCTACCGCTTCGGTACTGACAATCTGAAGCGAGATAGGTGCACGCGCTGCCCGTTGTGGTTTTGCCAGCGCATCTTCGGGAAGCTGCGCCTGCCCGCCCCAGAAATCCGCCACGGTCACGCTCGGGCGCATGCGCAGCACATTGCGCAGGAAGCCGAGCACCTCATGCGGCCAGACCCGGCGGCCCATGCGCGTATACCAGCGCATGCCGTAGCGTACTTCCGGGTCGGGGTGCATCAGCACCCGCCAAAGTGCCTTTGGCCGCAGCTGCATCACTGCTTCTATCACTTTGAACCATAGGAATACCCGCCAAGGCGGCACGCCCTGTGTTTCCAGTACCTGATGCTTGTAGTCCCAGTTGCGCTGGTCGTTGTCGATGATCCGCCGCTCGGCCACATCATTGAAGTACGGCGTCCAGCGGTGCGGGGTGACGTAGAGCAGCTGGATCTGGTCCGGGTCGTAGCGTAGGAGGTGACGCAGGCTGTTCCAGTAGTCGCGATCGGTCTCCTGCTCGAAGCCCACCACATAGGTCGCCATCGACAGGATCCCGTGTTGGCGCAGCAGCTGGATGGCGTGGCGGTCCTCATCAATGTCCGCACCCTTGCGGATCTTCGCCAAGGTGGCCGCTTCGTAGCTCTCTATCCCCAGCAGGAAGCGGATGACGCCGGCCTGCTTGTACAGATGCAGGATGTCGGCATCGCGCACGATGTCACCTGCGCGGGTGGAGCCCACCAGGGTCAAACCGACGTCTTCGGCAATCAGTGCTTCCAGAAAGCGCTTCCACGCACGCCGAGAGCCTGTAGGGAGCTCATCGGCGAAGTTGATCACCTGCACGCCGTTCTCGCGGTGCAGCCTTGCCAGCTCTGCCGCAAGCAGCACCGGGTCGCGGTGGCGCCAGCGGGTCCAGAAGCCACGCTGCCCGCAGTAGCTACAGAGGTAGGGGCAGCCGCGCGAAAACTGCACCACAACCGCCTTGCGTCCGCCCCAGTAGGAGTAGTGATCATGGTCGATCAGTTCCCATCCAACGCGCTGCTGATCCAGCTCGGTGATCATCACTGCGTCGGCGGTTGCCACTGGCAGCTTGTCCACCCGCAGCGCGATGCCAGCAACCTGGCGCAGATCGCTGGCCATCGCACGTGCATGCATCAACCGCACGATGGTGTGCTCGCCCTCGCCACGGACTATGCAGTCGATGGCAGGGCACTGCAGCAGGATGTCCTGCCAGTGATAGGTCGGGAACACGCCGCCGTAGACGATCCACAGGTTGGGCAGTTGCTGCTTGAGCGCGGTGGCGATGCGGACCACGGTCGGATGCGCCGAGCTGGAACCGGAGTGGCCCATCATCACCACATCCGGTGCATATCCGGCCGTTTCGCGCAGAATCCTGTCGAAGGGCATTGGCCCGATATCCGCATCCAGCAGACGTACCTCGTGGCCGGCATCCAGGAGTGGGCCGCCGATGCTCAACAAGCCAAGCGGTGGAAGGTGCTCGCGCGGAATGCGGCTGCCGATCGCGGTATGCGGGGGATTGATCAGCAGAATGCGGAGTTTGTGCATGGCGTTGACTGGCGGAAGTCCGGACAGCAGCAGGAATACGCCGCGCGTGTGTGTGCCGGATGGGCTGATTGTGAAGCGAGTGAGAAGTGCCGGAACGGTGGCAAAACGGAGCGCTGATGCAATAGAACCAACAGTTGATTTGCTGCTAGTTTCTGCGCCACTCAAGCAGCAATTGGACTGGGAGGAACTGGTGAACCAACTGCGACGGAATCCAAAGCGCTGGTTGTGGCGCGCAGCTGTGCTGTTCGTGCTGGCGCTAGCTGGTCTATGGGCATGGCAGCAACCGTTTGCGGTTGTCGCCCGCGAAGGCTGGAAGCTTTCACGCTTGCCGGCACCAACCGAGATCGTCGTACCCGTGCAGGGCATCAAGCCGCGGCAGATCGCAGATACCTTTGGCGCGCCACGCGGCCGTGACCGCAAGCATCACGGTGTGGATATCTTCGCCAAGCGCGGCACACCGGTTGTCGCCGCCACCCAGGGCGTGGTGGCAGCGGTACGCGACAGCGGCTTGGGCGGGCGCCAGGTATGGGTGATCGGGCCCGCCGGGCAGCGGCACTACTACGCCCATCTGCAGGATTGGACGCCGGGGCTGGCCTATGGGCGCATCGTGCAGGCCGGCGATGTGCTGGGCTTCGTGGGTGACAGCGGCAACGCGCGCGGTACGCCGCCGCACCTGCATTACGGCATCTACGGTGGCGATGGCCCCTTTGATCCGCTGCCGCTGATGCATGCAGGGCAGCCGCGCAAGCGGTAAGGTACGCCCCCTGCAAGCCGCCTTCCCGCGGCGTGGTCTGTGCTGAACGATGCTGATTGATCAATTCGACCGTGAACACCTGTGGCACCCCTACAGCGCCCTCGGCAGCCCGGTGCCTGTGCTCAAGGTTGCCCGCGCCGATGGCGTACTGCTTCAGCTGGAAGATGGCACCCAGCTGATCGATGGCATGGCCTCGTGGTGGTGCGCCATTCACGGTTACAACCACCCGCAGCTGAACCAGGCGGTGGTTGACCAGCTGGGCCGCATGTCGCATGTGATGTTCGGTGGACTCACCCACGAACCGGCCATCGCGCTGGGCAAGCAGCTGCTGCAGATCGTACCCAAAGGGCTGGACGCGATCTTCTATGCGGACTCCGGCTCGGTGTCGGTGGAAGTAGCGCTGAAGATGGCGATCCAGTACCAGGTGGCGCGCGGCAAGCCCGGCAAGTGCAATATCGGCACAACGCGTTCGGGCTATCACGGTGATACCTGGAACGCGATGTCGGTATGCGATCCGGTCACCGGCATGCATGGTTTGTTCGGTACGTCACTGCCGACGCGCCGTTTCGTACCCGCGCCGCAGACACGCTTCGGTGACGATTGGAACCCCGTCGATATCGCGCCGCTTGCGCAGCTGTTTGCCGAAAGCGCGGATGAGTTGGCTGCCTTCATCATCGAACCGGTGGTGCAGGGCGCGGGTGGCATGCGCTTCTACCATCCGCAGTACCTGCGCGAGCTTGCGCGCTTGTGCCGCGAGCATGACGTGCTGCTGATCTGCGATGAGATCGCCACCGGCTTCGGTCGCAGTGGGCGATTGTTTGCCTGTGAGCACGCGGGCATCAGTCCCGACATCCTGTGCATCGGCAAGGCACTGACTGGCGGCTACATGACGCTGGCGGCCACGCTGTGCACGCGTGAGATAGCCGACGTGATCGCCAGCGCCGAGCCGGGCGTGTTCATGCACGGCCCGACCTTCATGGCCAATCCGTTGGCCTGCGCGGTGGCGCTGGCCTCGGTGCAGCTGCTGCTGTCGCAGGACTGGCAGGGCAGGGTGGCGGCGATCGAGCGTCGTCTTGAAGAGAGTCTGGCTCCTGCGCGTGCTCTGCAGCAGGTGGCCGATGTGCGCGTGCTTGGGGCGATCGGCGTGATCGAATTGAAGGCATCGCTGCGTCTGGAACGCATCCAGCAGCGGATGCTGGACCACGGTATCTGGATCCGACCATTCGGTCGGCTGGTCTATGTGATGCCGCCGTTTGTAATCGACGATGCACAGCTGCAGCAGTTGTGTGAGGCCATGGTCGCGCTGGTGGCCAGCCTGCAGGAAGAGGATATGCGCGCATGAGCACCAAGATCGTATTTGTCAGTGGCATCGATACCGAGATCGGCAAGACGGTTGTCACCGGTTGGCTGGCGCAGCAATGGGCGGCGCAGGGCGAGGACGTGATCACCCAGAAGCTGGTGCAGACCGGTTGCGTGGGTGCGTCCGACGACATCCTGCTGCACCGGCGCATCATGGGCACTGGTTTGTTTGATGAGGACCGCGACGGCACCACGATGCCGGCCTTGTTTGCCTATCCGGCATCACCGCATCTGGCTGCACGTTTGGAGCAGCGTGCACTGGATCTGTCTGCAATCGAAGCCGCTACCGCGCGCCTGTGCGAACGCTACGAGACTGTGCTGATCGAAGGTGCCGGTGGTTTGATGGTGCCGCTGACCGAGCAGCTGCTGACAATTGATTACGTAGCCGAAAAGGGCTGGCCGGTGTTGCTGGTGACCTCCGGGCGCTTGGGTTCGATCAACCACACCTTGTTGTCCTTGGAGGCGATTGCCGCGCGTGGGATCGCCTTGCATGGCGTTGCCTGGAACAGTCGTGATGACAGTAGTGATGAGCTGATTGCTGCCGATAGCCGCGGGTTTATTCGTGATTGGGTGTTGAAGCGGTTCCCGGATGCGGTCTGGTATGACGTGCCGAGGATTGATCTGGGCTGATTTGGGTCCTTGCGAAAGGCACCCCTCCCCAACCCTCCCCTGCGCGTTGCGCAAGGGAGGGAGCTGATCGTGCAGTGCTGCGGCTGTTGCTTGCGCTCCCTCCCTTTGCCGTAGGCAAGGGGAGGGTTGGGGAGGGGTGCTCCTGCTCCTGCTTCAGCCGCTTGGATCGCTACTTCTTCAACTTGTAAGCCAGCACATAATCGCCAGCCTTGGTCCCGGTCGAGCCGTGACCGCCAGCCACCAGCAGCACCATCTGCTCGCCCTGGCTGTTGAGGTAAGTCATCGGCGTGGCTTGGCCGCCGGCTGGAATACGCACATCCCACAGCACTTTGCCGCTGGCCAGGTCATAGGCGCGGAAGTTGTCGTCGGTGGCCGCGCTCATGAAGGCCACGCCGGTTGCGGTCAGCATCGGCCCGCCAATGCCAGGTACGCCGATGCGGATTGGCAAGGGCAGCGGTGACAGATCGCGGATGGTGCCGTTGCGGTGCTGGTAGGCGATCTTGCCGGTGCGCAGATCGGCGGCGGCAACCGTGCCCCACGGCGGTACCTGGCAGGGCACACCAATGGGTGACATGAAGGGCGTCATTTCCACGGCGTAGTCGGCGCCTTTGTTTTCATTCAAGCCATGCTCGCCCTTGTTCATCTCGCGGCCGCTGGTCTCATGCTTGGGCACCAGCTTGGAGACGAATGCCAGATAGGTGGGCATGCCGAACATCACCTGTCGCTGCGGGTCCACCGCCACGCTGCCCCAGTTGAAGGTGCCGAAGTTGCCCGGATAGATCAGGCTGCCCTGCAGCGTTGGCGGCGTGTAGCGGCCGTCGTAGCGCAGCTGCCGGTACTGGATGCGGCACAGCATCTGGTCGATCAGGCTTGCGCCCCACATATCGGCTTCACGTAGTGGTTTGGGCTCGAAACTCAACGCGGACGCGGGCTGCGTGGGCGCGGCGAATTGGCCGGGAATGTCCACGTACTGCGGTGCGGTGCGTTGGCTGATTGGCAGCAAGGGCTTGCCGTCGCGGCGGTCGAGCACGTACACGTCGCCCTGTTTGGTCGGCTGCACCAGTGCCGGTACGCGGCGTTGCGGCAGGTCCAGATCCAGCAGTACCGGTTGCGCGGGGGTATCCATGTCCCACAGGTCGTGGTGCACGAACTGCTGCACCCAACGGACCTGGCCACTGGCGATGTCCAGGGCCACTACCGATGACGCATAGGTTTCTTCAGCTGGGCTGCGGTACATGCCGAGTTGGTCGGGAGTGCGGTTGCCCATCGGGAAGTAGGCCAGCCCCAGTGCTTCGTCGGCGCTGGCCACCGACCAGCTGTTGGGTGAGCTGGGCGTGTAGACCTGGTTGGGGTTGTTCGGGTCCAACGGTGTGGTCTGGGTGGGGTTGCCCGAATCCCAGTTCCAAAGCAGCTGGCCGCTGTGCACGTCATAGGCGCGTATCACCCCGGACGGCGAGTTGATCGCATAGTCGTCATTGACCGCACCGGCGACGATGACCTTGCCGCCGGCAATCAGCGGCGGCGAGGTCGAGTAGTAGTAACCGGCCTGTTTGAACGGCATGTTGTGCAGCAGGTCGAGCACACCGTTGTTGCCGAAGTCGCTGCAGTGCTCGCCAGTCTGCGCGTCCAGCGCATGTAGCTTGGCATCGGCACTGGGCAGAAACACGCGGCTGCTGCAGGTGTGCGCCGTTGTTGGCGCGCCTGCCGCAGCTACGGGAGTGGTAACAGCTTCGGTGTAATACGACAGCCCGCGGCAGGTCTGGTGTTGTCGCTGCGGCTCCATGCCGGCACCCGGATCAAACTTCCACAGCACCTTGCCGCTGTCCGCATCCAGCGCGAACGCCAGGCTGTGCGGCGTGCACAGATACAGCGTGTTGCCGATCTTCAGCGGGGTAACTTCGAAGGTGGTCTCGCCCACGTCCTGCGGCAACCGCACGTCGCCGGTCTGCATCTGCCAGGCAAGTTGCAGCTGGCCGACATTGGCCGGGGTGATCTGCGCTAGTGGCGAGTAGCGCTGGCCGTAGCTACTGCGGCCGTAGGCCTGCCATTCGCCGTCCGGCTGCGCGCTGTCGCCCAGGGCCGGGGTGGCGTTGACGATATCCATCGGCAGGCGGCCATCGATCTCATGCAGGTGCCGCGGAATGCCAGCGAAGGCAACCGCGGCCACGCCCAGCGAGGCCAGCAGCACCGGCCAGCCAGCCGGGCCGGTGTAGCCGCGCGGGCTGGAACGGCGCGAGGCCGGCAAGGCCATCAGCAGGCCAAGCAGGGCCGGTACGCCCAGGCGGGTGGCCAGCGGCCACCAGTACAGGCCGGCCTCCCATAGCGACCAGCCCAGCAGCACCAGCAACCAGCCGGCGTACAGCCAGGTCGGCCAGCGCCGGTGTCGCCACAGGCCCCAGGCCACGGCCAACAGCAGCAGGCCGCTGAGCAGGTAGAACGGACTGCCCTGCAGGGCCAGCAACCAGGCGCCGCCCACCGCCAGAGCCAGCCCGAACAGGCTCGTCAACAACAGGGTCAGAACACGCATGGCGTTCCCGCAGCTGCAGAAGTTGCGGCCATGCTGCGCCACGGCATGTCTGCATGGCGTCACGCGCGTTCTTAACATTCCCGCCGTAGAATCGGAGCCTTGTCGACTGGGGACTGAGCATGAGCATTCTGGATTTCATCAAGAAGGAACTGATCGAGATCATCGAGTGGACCGATGACTCGCGTGACACGCTGTCCTACCGCTGGCCGGACGATGACCGCCAGATCAAGAACGGCGCGCAGCTGATCGTGCGCGAGTCGCAGATGGTGCAGTTCGTCGCCGCTGGCCAGTACGCCGATCTGTTCGGCCCGGGCAAGCACACGCTGAGCACGCAGAACATCCCGGTGCTGTCGACCATCCTGGGCTGGAAGTACGGCTTTGAATCGCCGTTCAAGTGCGACGTCTATTACCTCAATACGCGTCTGTTCACCGGCAACAAGTGGGGTACCTCCAACCCGGTGATGATGCGCGACGCCGATTTCGGCGTGGTCCGTCTGCGTGCGTTCGGCACCTACGATTTCCGCATCGTCGACCCGCCCAAGTTCCTCAAGGAAGTGGCCGGTACCGACCAGAATTTCCGCCTGGATGAGTTCGCCGACACCATGCGTTCGCGCGTCGTCAGCGTGTTCACCGAGGCCTTGGCCAAGGCCGGCGTGCCGGCGCTGGATGTGGCCTCGCGTTATTCCGAGTTGGGTGAGGCCTTGCTGCCGATCATCAACCCGGCCATGACCAGCAAGTACGGCATCGAGATCACCAGCTTCATCCTGGAAAACGTGTCGGTGCCGCCGGAAGTGGAACAGGCCATCGACAAGCGCTCCAGCATGGGCGTGATCGGCAACCTCAACGACTACGTGAAGTACCAGATGGGCCACGGCATGGGCGAGGGTGGCGAAGGTGCCGCCGCCGCTGCGGTGCCGGCACAGATGGCGATGGGCTTCGGCATGGCGCAGGAAATGATGCGCAACATGCAGACCGGTGCGCCGGTGGTGCCGGGCGCTGCGGTGCCGCCGCCGTTGCCGGCTGCCGGTGATGCCGTGGCGCTGGACGTGCTCACTCCCGAACAGGCGGCGCAGGCCTTGTCGGTATCGGTCGAGGACGTGATGGCCTCGATTGCTGCAGGTGACCTGAAGGCACGCAAGATCGGCAATGCCACCCGCATTGCCCGCTCGGCACTGGAAGAGTTCCTGCGCGGCTGATGAACAACGCAACAGTTGGCAAACATCCCTGCCCGGAATGCGGCGGGGATCTGCAATGGAATGCCGGCAAGCAAGCCCTGGCCTGTCCCTACTGCGGCACCATCGTGCCGCTGTCGGAGGCGGCCATGGGCGTGGGCGATGGCAGTGCTGGCGTGGTCGAGCAGGACCTGCTGGCGGCATTGAAGCGGCTGCAGGATGAGACGGCCATGCCGCCGCCGTTGCCGCCGCAGCCAAAGGGCGGTGTGGTCGGCATGCTGCAGAGCATGGCCGCCACTCCGGCCGAGCAACGCGGCTATGGCGCCCAGCCGCGCGAGGTGCAATGCCAGAGCTGTCATGCGATCTCGGTGTTCGTCGATGGCAAGGTGGCCGACCGCTGCGAGTTCTGCGGTTCGCCGTCGATCATCGACCACGAGTCGCTGGGCGATGCGATCACCCCGCAGAGCGTGCTGCCGTTCAAGATCAGCGACGGCCAGGTCCGCGACATCATCCGCAAGTGGTATGGCACGCGCTGGTTTGCGCCGAGCAAGCTCAAGCGCGCGGCGTTGACCGATACGCTCAAGGGCATGTACCTGCCGTACTGGACGTTCGACGCGCAGGTGGCCGCGCGTTGGACTGCCGAGGCCGGTCACTACTACTACGTCACCGTCAGCTACCGCGATTCCAAGGGCAATACGCAGACTCGCCAGGAACGGCGTGTGCGCTGGGAACCGGCATCCGGTTCACTGCAGCATTTCTTCGACGATGAGCTGGTGCCGGGCACGGTAGGTGTGCATCCGGAACTGCTGGCCAAGATCGGCCAGTTCCCGACCACCACGGATCTGAAGCCGTATTCGCCCGAGTTCGTGCGTGGCTGGACGGTGGAGCGTTACCAGGTGGATCTGCGCCAGGCCGCGCAGCAGGGTGAGGAACAGATGCAGGCGCAGACACGTGCGCTGTGTTCCGAGCAAGTGCCCGGCGATACCCAGCGCAACCTGCAGGTGCAGGCCACCTACAGCAAGCGCACCTTCAAGCACATCCTGGTGCCGGTGTGGCTGGTCAGCTACACCTATGGTTCGCGCAGCTACCAGGTGCTGGCCAATGGCTATACCGGGCAACTGGCCGGTGAGCGTCCTTACAGTGCGTGGAAGATTTTCTTTGCGGTACTGGCCGGTGTGCTCGCGTTGCTGGTGCTGATGTACGTGCTGGGAATGGCGCAGTAACGACGCGGTTGCTGCTGTCCTCGCTCATCTAGCCAGGGCTGTAACAACCGGGCGTTCCGGCCTCTGATTGTTGTAGGAGCGGCGTAAGCCGCGAAGCCGGTAGATCATCAGTTGGCACAGATGCTGATTGCTCCAGCGCTATCAGCTTCGCGGCTTACGCAGCTCCCACAAAAGCGCTGCGATCACGCTAGGCCACTCCTGCAAGTCTCATCTGTCCGACAAGTTGCTGCGCTTACCCGCGTTGCAGAGCTGCACTGCTCGTCTAATCGCCCAGATGCAGCACCGGCATGAAGCCGCCATAGACCAGGCGCTTGCCGTCGAATGGCATCGGATTGGTGGCCGGGTCCATGCGTGGGTCTTCCATCATCTTGCGCATGCCGATGTCACGGGTGGCCTTGTCCGGCCACTCTATCCAGGAGAACACCACGGCTTCATCGTCCTTGGCCTGCACGGCGCGGTAGAAGTCGGTCAGCGTTCCGTGTGGCACATCGTCGGACCAGCATTCGGTCACCCGCAAGGCACCGAACTCGATGAACAGGGCATCGGCGATATGTGCGTGTTCAATGAACCTGGCTTTGTTGGCCTGCGGTACGGCAGCCAGGAAACCATCAACGTAAGACATGGCGGGCCTCGTCGGGTAGGGCGGCCTGCGGCCGCCTTCAGTGAAACAGCGGTAATGAGCAACGTCGATTCTGCGCCGGGCAATGTTTCGGCCCTGCAAAAACTTCGTTGGGTACCGAACCGGCATGCAGCGGAAGCACGGTTATGTGGCCTGGCGCACAGCTGATTGGCTACGGATAGCCCACGGCATTGATATTGATCAGGGTCGGCTGGCGTCGGCCTGCCGACAATGGCCTTGCTTCGGGTAAGGCAGGGAACATGAACGGGCTGGGCAGAACGGTTTTGCGGGCTACGCTGGAAGGCGTTGCCAGCCGAAAAGGCAGGCAACGTCATGCCGTTTCGGCCGTTGTGGCACAAGCGGGCAGGGCGGCAAGAGAGGGTTCAATGAATGTCCATCGCTGCCGCTATGGGGAGACGGCTCGTTCAATGGCGGCGTCGGCAAGCTGCCGCGCGCGGCAAAAGGCATCCTTCGTTGATCAGATCGCGCGATTGCTTTTGCGCCAGCAGCCGCCGTGAGCGCAGAGGTGTTGGGCGAACCGGCTGCGTCAGGCGAGGTTGTCTGCTGCCCCGCCAGCCACGCAGGAACGCCGCAGGCCAATGACATACCCGAAAGATCGCATACCGCCAGCGTTGGCTGGCACCAGGAGAGTAGTGATGCAGTTTGTTTCCCGTAATGCACTGGCCGCCGCGTTGGCGGCACTCTGCCTGCCGGCTGTGGCCTGGGCACAGGACGCCGCGCCGGCAACCAAGGTCTCTGCGCAGATCTTCGTCAACGCCAGCCAGCTGGATCGTGATGGCGTGGTCACTGACGATGAGGGCTTGGCGCTGGATCTGAAGCGCACCTTCATCACCGTCGATCACCGTTTCAACCAGCACTGGACGGCGCAGGTCACCACCGATGTGCAGTGGCTGCGCAACAGCGATCCCACCGACGTGTGGCTGCGCCATGCCTACCTGCAGCGCAGCTTCGGCAAGGGCAACTGGCTACGGCTGGGCAATGCGCCGCTGCCGTGGATCCAGCAGGAGTCGGCGCGTGATGGCTATCGCTATGTCGATGGTGCCTTGATTACCCGCAGCAAGATGGGCAATGCGGCCGATTACGGCGTGCATGGCCAGTACACCCGTGGCGACTTCACCTACGCCGCTTCCGTGGTCACCGGTGGTGGTTACCAGAAGCCGCGCCTGGGCAATCGCCCGGACGTCGAGGCGCGGGTAGGCTGGGCACCGGCCAAGGGCGTTGAGCTGGCCCTGGGTGGCTATCGCGGCACCCGCGCGCTGGATGCTGGCGACATGCCGCGGCAGCACACCGCGCAGCGTTGGAATGCGATGGCCAGCTGGGTAGGCGAGCGTGGCCGGATCGGCGCGCAGTACTTCCGTGCCGAGGACTGGACCCGGGTGGTCAAGCCGGGCAGCGATGACCAGTGTGGCTGGTCGGTGTGGGGCAGCTACCAGCTGAGCCCGCAGTACGCGCTGCTCACCCGCCACGAAGAGACCCGGATGAGCCTGGACATCGATCCGCGCACCCGCGAGCGTTATCACCTGGTCGGCGTGGAGTGGAAACCGAACAAGCACCTGCGATTGGCTGCGGTGGCCAAGCAGCTGAAGCAGGAAACGGCGAAGAAGTCGCTGGAAAGCCATGAAGCCGGCTTGTGGGCGCAGATAGCGTTCTGAGTGTGCTGCGCTGAGCCTGCCTTTGCCCCTCCCCTTTGGCGTAGCCAAGGGGGAGGTTGGGAGGGGATTGGCTTTTGCTTGAAGCTTTGTGTTGGCTGCTGAAAGCACCCTTCCCCAACCCTCCCCTTCGCTACGCGAAAGGGAGGGGCTTGGCTGCTTGCGCGGCAGGGAGCGCTTTGCTCCTCCCCTTTGGCGAAGCCAAGGGGGGGGCTGGGAGGGGGTAGGCCTTTGCTTGAAGCTTTATGTTTGCCGCTGAAAGCCCCCCTCCCCAACCCTCCCCTTCGCTACGCGAAAGGGAGGGAGCGTGGCTGCTCGCGCGGCAGGGAGCGCTTTGCTCCTCCCCTTTGGCGTAGCCAAGGGGGAGGTTGGGAGGGGGTTGGCTTTTGCTTGAAGCTTTGCGGTTGCCGCCAAGAGCACCCCTCCCCAACCCTCCCCTTCGCTACGCGAAAGGGAGGGGGCTCAGTGGCTTACTCGCCTTGGTACTGCTTCTCTTCAACCAGTGCCGAACCGGCAACACGGTTGATCTCGTTCTTGACCACGATGCGCTCGCCGTTGGTGCCATACACACCGCGCGCCAAGGTGATGAACTCCGCGCCGAAATCCTGTGCGGCCTCTTTCTCGCGCAGGCGGTCCTGGATTTCCCACATGCGCTCGTTGATGGCCTTGAGCTGATCCTTGAGCGCGGTCAACGACGGGCGTGCTTCCTGCTGCGACAGCCACAGCGGCCACAGGCCCTGCAGCTCGGTGCGCACGTTGGCCAGCTTGGCGGTATCCGTAATGCGCTCGGCCTTGATTTCGAGGATGGTGATCTTGTCGATCAGTTCGCCAATCGATACCGGGGTGAGTAGGGTCTGCACGTTGTGGCTGCCGTTGCTTGTTGTAATTCGGCAATGATAGCGCTCTGCCAAAGGTTGCCAATGAACCGGTATTGGCGCTCGGGCAGCGGCGATGCGCACAATGCGGGCCCATCCCGATCAGGACTTGCCGATGCTGCTGCGTTCTTTTGCCACCGCTGTATTCATGCTGGGCGCTGTCAGCGCGCACGGCACCGAGGGCCTGCAGGGCGCCTGGCAACTGCAATCGGGGGAATTCATCAACCCGGAAGGGACGGTCGTGGACTACGCCAGCCAGAAGCTGGCTGGCACCAAGATATTGGCTGATGGCCGTTTCGCCTTCACCACCACCAGCGATGGCAAGTTCTGGGCCGGCGGCTCTGGCACCTATCGCAGCGGCGACGGGCAGTACGTTGAAACGCCGTTGATGGCGTCGTATCCGCTGGAGAACGGCGGCAGCTACAGCTTCCGCTACACCCTGGAAGGCGATGTGTGGACGCTGGAGCGCTGGGACGGCGAGCGCCGGGTTGAGCGTGAGGTATGGAAACGCGCGCGCTGAGAGGGGCTGAGATGGTTGGATTGTAGGAGCGGCGCCAGCCGCGAAGCTGACAATCCATGATTGTCCCGGAATGCCGCGAACTGTTGTTCTACCAGCTTCGCGGCTTACGCCGCTCCTACAGACAACCATTACTTCGCCGGGAAGCCCGCTTCTTCAAGCGCCTTGGTGAAGCTTTCCACCGGCTGGCTGGATTCGATCTTCACGTTCCTGCCGGGCAGGTCGATGTCGACCGTGGCGGCCGGGTCCACATCCTTGATGGCGGCCGTCACGCTGCGTGCGCAGCCGCCGCAGGTCATACCTTCGATATGCAATTTCATGGGGTTTCTCCGTTGGGGTGCGGTGAGCATGAAGCTTGCCATCATGGCAAGGTCAAGCGATAAAGAACGCTTGACCCTCCCATCGTTGGAAGCTTTAAGGTGCCTCCAACAATAGAAATGGAGACGTGCCGATGAGCAGCATCGCCAGTCCGGGCAAGCAGAAATCCGGCCCTGCCACCGAAGATCTGATGATCGAAGGCATGACCTGCGCCTCCTGCGTGGGCCGGGTCGAGCGTGCGCTGAAGGCCATCCCCGGGGTCAGCCAGGCCAGCGTCAATCTGGCCACTGAACGCGCCAGCGTGCAGACCGACGGCAACGTGCCGCGCGAGGCGCTGGTGCAGGCGATACTCAAGGCCGGCTACGAGGTTACCGCCCCCGCCGCCCAGGAATTGCTGATTGAAGGCATGACCTGCGCTTCCTGCGTAGGCCGCGTAGAGCGCGCGCTGAAGGCGGTGCCGGGCGTGCAGTCGGCCAGCGTCAATCTCGCCACCGAGCGCGCCAGCGTGCAAGGCACAGCCGATCCGGCCGCCCTGCTGGCGGCGATCGAGAAGGCCGGTTACACGGCCAGCGTGGTCGGCAGCGCCGGCAGCAATGAGGATCAGCAGGCACAACGCCATGCCGACGATCTGCGCGTGCTCACCCGTGATCTGTGGATAGCCGCAGCGCTGAGCCTGCCGGTATTCCTGCTGGAAATGGGCGGGCATCTGGTGCCTGCCTTCCATCACTTCATCGCTGGCACGATCGGCACCCAGAACAGCTGGCTGCTGCAGTTCGTGCTGGCCACGCTGGTGCTGGTGTTCCCGGGCCGCCGCTTCTACCAGAAGGGCATCCCGGCCCTGCTGCGCGCCGCTCCGGACATGAACTCGCTGGTCGCGGTCGGCACGTTGGCGGCCTATGGCTATTCGCTGGTGGCGACCTTCCTGCCCAGGCTGCTGCCGGCCGGTACGGTCAACGTGTATTACGAAGCCGCTGCGGTAATCGTTACGTTGATCCTGCTCGGCCGCGTGCTGGAAGCCAAGGCCAAGGGCCGCACCTCCGAGGCGATCAAGCGCCTGCTCAAGCTGCAGGCCAAGACTGCACGCGTGCGGCGCGATGGCAGCGTGGTTGAGCTGCCGCTGGAACAGATCAACAGCGGCGATGTGATTGAAGTCCGTCCGGGCGAGCGCATCGCGGTGGATGGCGAGGTTGTCGACGGCGACAGCTATGTCGATGAATCGATGATCAGCGGCGAACCGGTGCCGGTGCAGAAGGCGCCGGGCAGCAGCGTCATTGGCGGCACCGTCAACCAGACCGGCGCACTCGGTGTGCGCGCCACCGCCGTCGGCGGGGCAACGGTGCTGGCGCAGATCATTCGTCTGGTGGAACAGGCGCAGAGCGCCAAGTTGCCGATCCAGGCGCTGGTTGATCGCATTACCCTGGTGTTCGTGCCGATCGTGATGGGTCTGGCGCTGCTGACCTTCGCGGTATGGCTGATCTTCGGCCCGGATCCGGCGCTGACCTTCGGCCTGGTCAACGCGGTGGCAGTGCTGATCATTGCCTGCCCGTGTGCGATGGGCTTGGCGACGCCGACGTCGATCATGGTCGGTACCGGCCGTGGCGCCGAGCTGGGCGTGCTGTTCCGCAAGGGCGAGGCGCTGCAGCTGTTGAAGGAAGCGCAGGTAGTGGCGGTGGACAAGACCGGTACGCTGACCGAAGGCCGTCCGCTGTTGACCGATCTTCAGCTGGCCGAAGGCTTCCAGCGCAGCGAAGTGCTGGCACGCGTGGCGGCGGTGGAGGACCGTTCGGAACATCCGATCGCCCGCGCCATCGTCACCGCCGCGCAGCAGGAAAACCTGCAATTGCCGGCGGTGGATGCCTTCGAATCGGTGACCGGCTACGGCGTGCGTGCAAATGTGGACGGCGTGCGCGTGGAAGTTGGCGCTGATCGCTTCATGCACAAACTTGGCCTGGACGTGACCGCGTTCGCAGCCGAGGCGCAGCGTCTGGGCGAAGAGGGCAAGAGTCCGCTGTACGCAGCGCTGGATGGCCGCCTGGCGGCGATCATCGCGGTCTCTGACCCGATCAAGTCCGATACCCGCGCCGCCATCGCCAGCCTGCATACGCTGGGCCTGAAGGTAGCGATGATCACTGGCGACAACCGTCGCACCGCTGAAGCCATCGCGCGCCAGCTCGGCATCGATGAAGTGGTTGCCGAAGTGCTGCCGGAAGGCAAGGTCGATGCGGTACGTCGGCTCAAGGCTGAGCACGGTCGCCTGGCCTATGTGGGCGATGGCATCAACGACGCACCTGCCTTGGCCGAGGCCGATGTTGGCCTGGCGATCGGCACCGGTACTGACGTGGCGATCGAGGCAGCCGATGTGGTGCTGATGTCTGGCAGCCTGCAGGGCGTGCCCAATGCCATCGCGCTGAGCAAGGCAACGATGGGCAATATCCGCCAGAACCTGTTCTGGGCCTTCGTCTACAACGCCGCCCTGATCCCGGTCGCGGCCGGTGTGTTGTATCCGGTCTGGGGCATCCTGTTGTCGCCGGTGTTTGCGGCCGGTGCGATGGCCTTGTCATCGGTGTTCGTACTTGGCAATGCGCTGCGCCTGAAGCGCTTCCGCGCCCCACAGATGGAAGCCTGAGGAGTGATGACGATGGAAGAGGGCATGAACATCGGCCAGGCCGCCAAGGCCTCCGGCATCTCCGCCAAAATGATTCGCTACTACGAGGACATCGGCCTGATCGGGCCGGTGGCACGTACCGACGCTGGCTATCGCCTGTATGCACCGCGCGATATCCACACCCTGGGCTTCATCAAGCGCTCGCGCGACATGGGTTTCAGCGTGGAGCGCATCGGCGAACTGCTGGAGCTGTGGCGTGACCGCTCGCGCCACAGCGGCGACGTCAAGCGCATGGCGCTGGAGCACGTGCAGATACTGCAGCAACGCATCGCCGAGCTGCAGGGCATGGTGCAGACCGTGCAGGCGCTGGCCAACTGCTGTGCAGGCGATGACCGCCCGGATTGCCCGATCCTGCGTGATATCGAGACCGGCGTGCCACTGCACGGCGAAGCATTGCCGACCACCTTTGGTGGTATCAGCGCAGGAAAGCGCTCGCGCTGATTGCAGCGTGAATTTGCATAAATGAACAAAATGCGAGGTGCGCGCGCTGCGCGCGTGCCAGAAACAGGCTGAATAAAAGCCTAAAATCGCTGTTTTATTGCGCGGCTGGTTTCAGGGTTTGTTGGGGCGTCTAACGGAAAACTTACATCCGGACGCAGACAGCTGTTTGCTGTCGTGCCATCAAGCTCAGTAATGCAGAGGTAGTACCCCCATGAAGACTTCGTTGATTGCCCTGGCGCTGGTTGCCGCCCTCCCGTTCGCCGCTTCGGCTGCTGACGGCCTGTCCTACAACTATGCGGAAGCCGACTACGCCAAGACCTCGGCCGACGGCAAGGCTGAAGGCTGGGGTGTAAAGGGCTCCTACGCGTTCCTGCCGAACTTCCACGCTTTTGGCGAATACACCCGTCAGGAAATCTCGCGTACCAATGTTGATATCGACCAGTGGCGCGTTGGCGCTGGCTTCAACAAGGAAATCGCGCCGTCCACCGATTTCGTTGCTCGCGTGGCTTACGAAAAGTTCGACCCGAAGCACATCGATCTGGACTTCGAAGGCTACAGCGCTGAAGCCGGCATCCGTACCGCATTCGGCAAGCACGCCGAGGTGTATGCCATGGCTGGCTACGAAGACTTCAGCAAGAAGCACGGCTTCAACCCGGACGGCGATTTCTACGGCCGTCTTGGTGGCCAGGTGAAGTTGAACCAGAACTGGGGCATCAATGGCGACATCAAGATGACCGGTGACGGTGACAAGCAGTGGACCGTGGGTCCGCGCTTCAGCTGGTAAGACGCACTGGCGCTTTGGCGTCATGTAGCGAAGGGAGGCCCGGCTTATGCCGGGCCTTTTCTTTTTGCCGAATGCTTGGGTTTGAGATCCCGCGCTAGAAGCTTCCCCTCACCCCAACCCCTCTCCCGCAGGCGGGAGAGGGGCTCGCATTGCTCGCGCTCGAAGTGTACTAGCCCCTCTCCCGCC
>NZ_JBRREI010000065.1:0-22818 GCF_056760195.1 Stenotrophomonas sp. STEN020 | reverse complement strand
TTGTGGGCCCCCCCATTTGTTTCGGCCCCCCCCCCGGCGGGCCGGGGGGGGGGCGTCCCGGCAAATTTCCCGTTTTGGGGGGGGGGGGGTCCGCGGCGAAGCCGACAGTAATAAGACCGCAGGCATCCGCGCAATCGGAAGGATCACCGGCTTCGCGGCTCATGCCGCTCCCACAGGCGGAAAGGTCAGTGGTGAAGCCCCTGCCGAGCATGGCTCGGCACTACATCAAGTGCGGAAGCCCAACATCAAACGCAGAAGCCCGGCCAATGGCCGGGCTTCTGCGTCTGTTCTCATGTGGAAGCGTTGGCTCAGCGCGCTTCTTCGTAACGCAGCACCATGCCGGGCTTCAGCACAGCACTGGCATCCAGGTTGTTGGACGACAGCAGGGTCTTCACCGAAATGCCATAGCGGCGGGCGATGGTCCAGGCTGATTCGCCGCTGCGCACGGTGTGACGGCTGCCATTGCTGGCCGAGGCCACCGCGCGCGAAGGGGCTGCCGGGCGGCTGTTGGCTTTCGCAGGCGCCGTAGGTGCCGCATCGCGGGTCGCTACCAGCACGCTCTCGCGGTTGTCGCTCTCAACGCTGCCCATGGCCGCGGCCGGGGCCAGCACCCGGGTGCCGGAGCGCGAGCTGGTCAGGGCGGGGTTGAGGCGGGCGATACGTGCCGGGTCCAACGCGTTCTGTGCAGACCAGGCGGCCAGGGTGGTGTTGGCCGGCAGGGTGTGGCCCTTCAGGATCGGCACCTGCCGGTCCAGTGCGGCCATCAGATCGGGCTCGTTCTCGGCCTGTTCCAGCACGCAGGCCAGCGCATGCAGCTTTTCAACGTAGGCGTAGGTGATCGGCGACAGGCCCGGCAGCTCGGAAGCTGTCGCGTTCTGGGCATTCATGCCACCACGACGCAGCGACTGCAGGATGCGGTACTCGCCAGCGTTGTAGGCCATCGTTGCCAGCTGCCAGTCACCGCCAAACATGCCGTGCAGGGTCTTCAGGTAACGCACCGCGGCGCGGGTGGAATCCACCGCCGACAGGCGGCCGTCATAGCCCTTTTCCATCGGCACGCGGTGGTTGCGCGCGGTGGTGGCGATGAACTGCCACAACCCGGCCGGGCCGCTGGCATTGCGGGCGCCGGGGCGGTAGCCGCTTTCAACAAAGGGGATCAACGCGAATTCGGTCGGCAGGCCGGCGCTGCGCAGCTCGTCGACGACGTAGCCGAACAGCGGCAGCGCATCGTCCTCGACATTGCCCAGTCGTGACGGTGCATGCGAGAACTGCTTGCGCCAGCGTGCGCTGGTGGCGTCGGCGTCGCACTGTGGTGCGGCCAGGCCCTCACGGAAGTTGGCGAAGATCTCGCGCCCGTTACGGGTAGTCGGGGCCGGCAGCGAGGCCGGGTCCAGCGGTAATGCGGTCAGTGCGGCGACGTTCTGGGTCATGCCGGCGCTGACCGGGAGGGTCTGGGCGGCCAGCGTGCCGCTGCCCGTGCCCAACAACAACCCCAGCGCCAACGGCAGACTGAGCCGCCTCATGCGCGAAAACCGTCTTTCCACCGCCGCAATTCGGCGAAGACTTCCACCTGGTCGGTGGGCGCGCGACCAAGCCGTGCCGCGATCGCTGCAACGATGGCGGTATCGGCAGTCCGCAGAAACGGATTGCATTCCAGTTCACTCGCCAGGATGGCGGGAACGGTAGGACGGGAACTGCTGCGCATGTCCGAGGCTTCCTGTTGGCGGCGTTGCAATGCCGCGTTGGTGGGGTCGACATGCCGCGCAAACACGGCATTGGCCAGCGTGTATTCGTGCCCGCAGCAGACCAGTGTCTGTGGGGGCAGGGCGGCCATTCGCTGTAGCGAGGCCAACATCTGGGCGGGCGTACCTTCGAACATGCGTCCACAGCCCAGGCTGAACAACATGTCGCCACTGAACAAATGGTCGTGGCCGTAGTAGGCAATATGGCTTCGGGTGTGACCGGGAACTTCCATCACGCTGAAGTCGAAGCCCGACAATTCTACCCGGTTGCCTTCGCTGACTCGTTCACACTCCAATGCGATGCGTTCATCTACCGGGGCGATGACCCGCAGGCGCGGCCAGCGCTGGCGCAACTCCGCGACCCCGCCGATATGGTCATCGTGGTGGTGGGTAAGCAGGACACCTGCAGGCTGCATGCCTTGCGCAGCGGCTTCGAAAACCGGCCCGGCTTGGCCGGGGTCGACGAAAATCGTGCGGTCATCGGGCGTTTGCAGCGCCCAGATGTAGTTGTCCTGAAATGCGGGCAGGGCGATCAGTCGCATAGAATTGGAAAATGCCTGCCGCCCAGTCCCCCCGTCAAGCTGCAGTCTCGCCCTGGTTTGAGAAAGCCGGGGCGCAGGCGATGCGCGAATGGGAGCAGCGGCTGCTGTCTGAACAGATGCGCGGATTTCCGTCGCCGCCGTGGCTGTGGCTGGCACCAGATGCCTCCTGGCTGCCGGATCCTCCGCCGCAGGGGCGTGGCCTGCGCCTGCACCGCAACCCACAGGCGCCCGGCTGGGCAGGGGATCTGCGTTGCAGCCTGCCGTTGCCGTTGCCAAGCGAGTCGATCAAGGCCATCGCCATCGAGCATCCGGCGGCTGAGGAGTTGGAACCCTTGCTGTCCGAGTGCGCACGAGTGCTGATGCCTGGCGGACGGATCTGGGTGACCCTGCTCAACCGCTGCAGTCCGTACCGGGCGCATTGGCAATGGCAGGGCGCCCGGCCACCCTCGGTGACACGTTGCAGGACACTATTGCAGCGGCAGGGCATACGATGTCGCTCGCTGCGGCACTATGGCCCGCTGTGGACGCAGTCGGGCAACACCCCGGGCACGGCATTGCCGGCCCTGCGCGCCTTGTGCGTGCTGGAAGCTGAAAAACGCACCGCGGCCTTCATTGGCCCGATCAAGGCCAGTCGCGTCAGTTGGCGCGGCCCGGTGGCGACCTGAATTCAACGGAACACTATGAAGTCAATTGAAGTACATACCGATGGCGCCTGCCTCGGCAATCCCGGCCCCGGTGGATGGGGCGCGTTGTTGCGCTACAAGGGCCATGAGCGCGAGCTGGCCGGTGGCGAAGCTCACACCACCAATAACCGGATGGAGTTGATGGCTGCGATCATGGGCCTGGAAACGCTCAGCGAGCCCTGCAACATCACCTTGTTCACCGATTCGCAGTACGTGCGCCAGGGCATCACCGAGTGGATGCCGAGTTGGGTGCGGCGCAACTGGAAGACCGCCGGCGGCGACCAGGTCAAGAACCGCGACCTGTGGGAGCGCCTGCATGAAGCCACCCAACGCCATCAGATCGACTGGCGCTGGGTCAAAGGCCATTCCGGTGACCCGGACAACGAACGCGTGGACCAGTTGGCCCGCGATGCTGCAATCCGCGTGCGCGCTGGCGCCGCGAGCAACTGAGGTAGCTGATGCGCCAGATCGTCCTTGATACCGAAACCACCGGCCTGGAATGGAAGAAGGGCAACCGCGTGGTTGAAATCGGCTGTGTGGAGCTGCTTGAGCGGCGCCCCAGCGGCAATAATTTCCACCGTTACCTCAAGCCGGATTGCGACTTTGAATCCGGCGCGGCGGAAGTCACCGGCCTGAGCCTGGACTTCCTCGCCGACAAGCCGCGCTTCGAGGAAGTGGTGGATGAGTTCCTGGCCTATGTGGATGGCGCCGAGCTGATCATCCACAACGCCTCGTTCGACATGGGCTTCCTCGAAAACGAGATGAGCCTGGCCGGCAAGGGCCGCCTGGCCAACCGGGTGACGGTGACCGACACCCTGGCGATGGCGCGCGAGCGCTATCCCGGCCAGCGCAACTCGCTGGATGCGCTGTGCCGGCGTCTGGGCGTGGACAACGCGCACCGCACGCTGCATGGCGGCCTGCTCGATGCGCAGATCCTGGCGGATGTCTATATCGCGCTGACCTCGGGCCAGGAGGAAATTGGTTTTGGTCAGCCTGAAGCCGAATCGGCCAATGCCGGTGGTGTTGCACAGGCATTCGATGTGTCGGCGTTGTTGCCGCGGCCGCGCGTGCTGGTGACCGCGTCCGAGCAGGAAGCGCACGAAGCGCGTCTGGCCAGGTTGCGCAAGAAAGCCGGTCACGCATGGTGGGATGGCGAGCCCGCGCCTGCGCCTAGCGAGCCGGCCTGAGTCGCGCCGGTCTTTGACTTGAACGGAATTCCGCTGCCTTAGGGGAAGCGGACCAGAACCACGGTGACGTTGTCCGAGCCGCCGCCATCCAGTGCGGCGGCGACCAGTGCATCCACGCATTCCTGCGCGCTGCAGTCGCCGTGGCCCAGTGCTTCGCTGAGGCCGGTATCGTCGACTTCTTCTGTAAGCCCGTCACTGCACAGCAGCAGTTGCATGCCGGGGCGGAGTTCACCGGTGGTGGTGGCGACGTTGAGGTGGGCTGGATCGGTCACGCCCAATGCCTGGGTAACCACGTTGCGGTGCGGATGCGCGCGCGCCTGCTCGGCGGTGAGCGTGCCCTGGGCGATCAGTTCCTGCACATAACTGTGGTCCTGGCTGAGCTGGCCCAGCTTGCCGTCGCGCCACAGATAGGCGCGGCTATCGCCAATCCAGGCCACTTCGAAGCGATTGCCCTGCACGCGCGCGGCCACCACGGTGGTGCCCATCGGCAGGCTGTCGTTGCGGCGGCGTGAGCTGCGGATGATTTCCTCATCGGCGGTGCGGATGGCCTGCACCAGCGAGGCACCATTGCGTACTTCGCGGACGATGGTTTCGCGCGCCAAGGCGCTGGCTACCTCGCCACAGGCATGCCCGCCCATGCCGTCGGCCACCAGCCACAAGCCAAGCTCGCCGTCACCGTAGTAGGTGTCTTCATTGAGCTGGCGGCGCAGGCCGACGTGACTGAGGTGTCCGAATTCGATCATGAGTGCCCGAGCGGGCGGTGTTTCAGTTGTGAAGGTCACTGCATCATCGCGTTCATGGAGGTGTACGGCAAGCGCCTGCAGACACTCGTTTGGCTGGCGGAATGCAGCGCCTGGATGGCCAATAGTGCTTTTTTGTTAAAAACCGCTTGTCCGCGCAGCCGATGCCCCTTATCATTCGCAGCCCGGTTCGCCGGGGACATCTGGAGAGGTGGCAGAGCGGTTGAATGTACCTGACTCGAAATCAGGCAGGCGTTTATAGCGCCTCGGGGGTTCGAATCCCCCCCTCTCCGCCAGATACTTGAAAAAGCCACCCTCGGGTGGCTTTTTCTTTTTGCCGCTCCTGCGCCCGGGTGTTGCGGCTGAATACCCGGCAGCAGCGGCTACACTGTGCGCCTGATCCAATCGGTAAGCCCCATGTCAGAAATCCTCGTTCCCGTATCCTTCGGTGAGTTGTTGGACAAGATCTCCATCCTGCAGATCAAGTCCGAGCGCATGAGCGATGCGGCAAAGCTGGCCAATGTGCGCAATGAGTTGAACGCGCTGGACAGCACCTGGGCCACGCATCCGGCTGCCGCGCAGGACATCGCGGCGCTGCGTACCGAGTTGAAGGCGGTCAATGAGCGGCTCTGGGATATCGAAGACGACATCCGCCTGAAAGAGAAGGCGCAGGCCTTCGATGAGGAGTTCGTGCAGCTGGCCCGCAGCGTCTACATCCAGAACGACGAGCGTGCGCGCATCAAGAAGGACATCAACCTGGCGCTGGGTTCCAGCTACGTGGAAGAGAAGTCCTACCAGGACTACCGAGCGGGCTGAATCTGTTATGTAGGAGCGGCGTGAGCCGCGAAGCTCGTACATCATCAGATGGCAGGAATGCCGGGCGCGTCAGCACAGTCAGCTTCGCAGCTTACGCAGCTCCCACAAAAAGCCAAATCCGCCTTGTGGGAGCGGCGTAAGCCGCGAAGCTCGTAGATCAGCAGATGGCGGGAATTCCCGGCGCTGCAGCATGGTTAGCTTCGCGGCTTACGCCGCTCCTACAAAAAAAGCGGCTCCTGCAGCTGGTCAGCTTTGATGATCCGCGCGATAACGCTCAAACGCAGCAATCGCATCATCCACGGTGATCAGCGACATCACATCGTCGAACTCGATCTTGGTGCCCCATTTCAGCTCGCTGGCCGGCTTGTGCAGATAGCGGCGGGCGGCATCGTCATAACGGTCCACGCAATAGCGGCGGTCGGAATACGGGCCGCTGCGTGCCGGGTTGCTGGCCGCATGCAGGCCAAGCACCTTGGTGCCGACCGCGTTGGCGATATGCATCGGCCCCGAGTCGGGGGTGACCAGCAGTGAGGCGCGGGCCAATAGGGCCGGCAGCTGCTTGAGCGTGTCCTTGCCGACCAGATCCAACGCAGGGTGTTTCATCGCGGCGAGGATGGCATCGCTGGTGCTGCGCTCCAGTTCGCTGCGGCCGCCACACAGCACCACCCGCCAACCTTGGTCTGCAGCGTGGTCGGCCAGCGCGGCGTGGCGCTCGGCGTACCAGTTGCGGCGCTGGTGGCTGGAGCAGGGCGAGATCATCAGCACCGGCCGGCCATCCTCGTCCCATTGCGCGCGCGCCCACTCGTGGGCCGCTGGCGGTGTGGCCAGGTCCCAGCTGACCTCGGTCTGCTTCAGGCCCAGCGGCTCGCAGAAGCTGCCGATGGCATCGAGCACGTGGATGCCGGGGCGATCGGGGATGCGCTCATTGATGAAAAGCCCGTGCAGGTCCTTGGAGCGCGACTTGTCGTAGCCGATGCGGCGCTTGGCCGGGATGAACGCCGATAGCAGGTTGGCGCGCGCGGCAACCTGCATCTGCAGTAGGGCCTCGAAGCGGCCCGCCGGAAACTCACGCCGCAGCGCACGCATTCCAGCCAAGCCGCTGTTCTTGTCGTAGACGTGGAAGCTGACCCCTGGCAATCCATCCAGCAGCTTGTGGCCGGCCTTGTCGATCACCCAATGCAGCGGCGTGCCCGGAAACCCCCGCTGCAGTGTGCGCACCAGTGGTACCACATGGGTTACATCACCCAGTGCCGACAGGCGTAAAAGACACAACGGGGACGACGATGCAGGCATGTGTTGTTAGACTCGTAAAGATGGTCGCATTTGACGCCACTGAAGCGCTGACGCCCTGCCGCGATGGTCGCGGCTATGGCGCCATTCTGTTCGACCGCGAACGCCTGCGGCAAGCCGATCCCGGTTTGTTCGCGCCTGCGCAATGGGGTAGCAAGGCCCATCCGGTGGGCGATGGCGGACGTGGCGGGGCATGGTTCATTGACGCGCCGTTCGGTCGCAGCGTGCTGCGCCAGTACCTGCGCGGTGGCATCGCCGCCAAAATCAGCCACAGCAGCTACTTGTGGCGTGGTGCCAACCGGACGCGCAGCTTTGCCGAATTCCGCCTGATGCGCGAGCTGATCGTGCGCAAGTTGCCGGTGCCGCGGCCCTATGCCGCGTTCTACATGCGCGAAGGCCTGCGCTACAAGGCGGCACTGCTGATGGAACGGCTGGAAGACGTGCGTTCGCTGGCCGATCACGCGCAGGTCACCGGGCGCGGCGCGCCGTGGGAAGAGGCTGGGCGGATGATTGCGCGCTTCCATCGCGCGGGCCTGGATCACGCCGATCTGAATGCCCACAACATTTTGTTCGATGACGCCGGCCGCGGTTGGCTGATTGATTTTGACCGAGGCGTGCTGCGCATTCCGGCCACCCGCTGGCGCGAACGCAACCTCAAGCGCCTGCTGCGCTCCCTGCTGAAGCTGCGCGGCGCGCGCAGCCGCGAGGATGTGGAGCAGGACTATGCGCGGCTGCGCCGCGCCTATGATCTGGCCTGGAACCGGGGCGTGTGAAATGAGTTGGGCGTTGCGTTTTCTGGGGGTCGGCAATGCATCGGCCGTGGAGCTGGGTTCGCCGATGTCGGTGATCGAGCACGGCAGCCAGCCATGGCTGACCATCGATTGCGGCGGTGAAGGATTGACCGCCTACCGCAATCATTACGGCGCCATGCCGGATGCGCTGTTCGTCACCCACATCCATCTGGACCATGTGGCCGGCTTCGAGCGCCTGTTCGTCGATGCCTTCTTCAACCCGCAACGGCGCGGCAAGGTGCGGCTGTATGTGCCGGCGCCGCTGGTGCCGCTGCTGCACAAGCGGGTAGGCGACTACCCGAACGTATTGGCCGAGGGTGGCGCAAATTTCTGGGACGCCTTCCAGCTGATCGTGGTCGGTGATGCGTTCTGGCACGAGGGCGTGCGCCTGGAGGTGTTCCCGGTGCGCCACCACTGGCCGGAAACCGCCTACGGCCTGCGTCTGCAAGGCGCGCTGGTATGGAGCGGCGACACCCGCCCGATCCCGGAGATGCTGGCGCGATTTGCCGATGACAACGAATTGATCGCCCACGACTGCGGACTGCACGGCAACCCGTCGCATACCGGTGTGGATGATCTCGAGCGCGAGTACGACGCCGCCACCCAGGCGCGGATGATGCTCTACCACTACGCCAGTGCCGCCGACGGCGACGCACTGCGCGCGCGCGGCCACCGCGTGGCGATGCCGGGTGAATGTGTGCTGTTGAGCGAGCCGACGGCACCGCGTGCGGAGCCGTTTGAGGGTTGAGCATCGGGCTGCGGCTGTAGAAGCCGCTGAACTGCAGAAAACGTCAGTAGTTCATTGAAAGCGATATCTGAGCCCCTCTCCCGCCTGCGGGAGAGGGGTTGGGGTGAGGGCAAGCCGGAGTCGGGTTGGATAGGCCGCTGACATCACCCCGAAGCCAAGGCAAACAGAATCCGCCAAAGCGCCCCAGGTGTGCCGCGCTTGTCCGGGCTATAAAGCGCGCAAGCGCGATCGCCGCTTCAACAGCGGAATCATTTTCCGGGGCCCAAAAAGGTGGCGACCCCGCCGGCTTACCTCGGCGCCCGCGTCGATCGATACCGTTGCTGCCTTCCGGCCCTGGCGGGATTTTCGACCTAGCGTCGCGAGGGGCCGACGGGGCCACCATAGAGACGGTTTGGCCGCGCTATGCGCGGCCATTCACGATACGAGAGGCTGGGGCGATGCGATCATCAGCCGCCGATGCTTCATGGATCGGACACAAACTGGAGCAGGTCCTGATCGTGTGCGGCGATTGTAACGTATGCATGCACCAGCCGACCAGCGTTCCGGCTTGAACCCCGTGTAACCCGCAGCCGCCGGTTTGCGGCCCCAAACGCCAGGCTTGGATAGAATGCCCACCCAACGGAGGACGACCTCCGCCCATCACGGGACTTCACCCAGGACGGCCTGGCTTCTCTAGGAGGCTGTATGGCTTGGATCTATCTCGTGATTGCCGGTGTGCTGGAAATCGTCTGGGCGCTGGCAATGAAGCAATCCCACGGTTTCACCAAGCTGGTTCCCAGCATCGTCACCATCATCGGCATGATCGCCAGCTTCTGGTTGCTGGCCTTGGCCATGCGCACCTTGCCGTTGGGTACTGCCTATACGATCTGGACCGGTATCGGCGCGGTGGGCGCGTTCATCATCGGCATCATCTTTCTCGGCGAGCAGATCAGCGCGATGCGTATTGGCGCTGCTGTGTTGATCGTCAGCGGCCTGGTGCTGATGAAGCTGTCCAGCAGCTGATAGCTGCTTCAGTCCTCGCGCAGTTCCAACACCATCTCGACCGCATCCAGGCCCGGGCCGTGGCCATCCGCCACGACCCGGGTCACGCTGAATCCGAGTCGCGCGTAGAAATCCTGCGTGTGCTGACTGGTGCTGAGCTCCATGCGCTTCGCGTTCGGGTTCTGTCTGGCCTGATGCAAACGCGCAAGACTCAATTGCCTGCCGAAACCTTGCCGATGCTGGCTGCGCTCGACCATGCCCCAGCAAAAAACAGCGACGCCATCGGCCCGTACCGCCAAGCCGCCGCAGGCGACAACTCGGTCATCGTGCTCGATCAGCTGATAGTCGCAACCCTGCGCATCGCGCTGTAGAAACTGCTCGAAGTCTGCGCGTTCGGCTAGCGTGAAGTACTGGGGCACATTGCTGTCGAACAGCGACAGGCAGGCATCGGTATCAGCAGGTTGATAGGGACGGATCGGCATGCGCTGCAATCTAACAGCTGGGGAGGGGGCTGCTTTGGCTTTGGCTTTGGTTTTAGCTTTAGCCCCTCTCCCCTTGCGGGAGAGGGGTTAGGGAGAGGGGAGCGCGAAGCGTGCTTTCAACCGTCAAACAACGCAAACCTAGCAGCGCAAAAAACCAATCACCGCGACATCGAATAAGGCAACGTCGCCGCATCAGCAGCCCAGGACTTGTTCGGCTCAGCCTGCATCGTAAACCGCAGCTCCCCACCAGCAACAATCTCCTGGTGCGTTACGTACGCACGGTCCAAAGGCTTGCCATTGAGGCTCACCGAACCAACATACGCATGCGCAGCATCCAGCCCGGTAGCAACGATGTTGAAACGCTTCCCATTAGGCATATTCAAGGTCGCCTGCGGCAGGAACGGCCGACCGATGACGTACTGGTTGCTGCCCGGAGCAACCGGGTAGAAACCCAGCGCAGTGAACACATACCAAGCCGACATCTGCCCAAGATCGTCGTTACCGGCCAATCCATCCGGCCGTGCCGCGTACTGCGTATCCATGATCTGCTTCAAGCGCGCCTGCGTGCGCCACGGCTGCCCGGCATGTGCATACAGATAGGCCACGTGGTGGCTGGGTTCGTTGCCATGTGCGTACCAGCCAATCAGCCCGGTGATGTCTTCCATATGCGCGAAGATCGACGGGTCGACTTTGGCTTCAAACACATCGTCCAGACGCTGCAGCAGCTTGTCGCTGCCACCATGCGCCGCCGCCAATCCAGCGACATCCTGCGGCACATACCACGAGTACTGCCAGGCATTGCCTTCAGTGAAGTCCGTGCCGTAACCACTGGCGCTGGGATCGAACGGCTCGCGGAAACTGCCATCGCGCTTGCGCGCCCGCATGAAGCCGGTGCCCGGGTCGAAGGCATGCTTCCAGTTCGCCGCACGCTTGTTGAACTCGCTTGCCACTTCGGTCTTGCCCATGTCCTTGGCCACCTGCGCGATGGTCCAGTCGTCATAGGCATATTCCAGCGTCTTGCTGGCTGCTTCGCCTTCCTCATCGATCGGCACATAGCCGAGCTCGCGGTACTGCGCGATGCCGTCATACGGACCGTAGTTGGCACTGGCGACCATCGCCTGCAAGGCCTCTTCGGTGTTGTAACCACGGATGCCCTTCATATAGGCATCGGCGATCACCGGCACCGCGTGGTAGCCGATCATGCACCAGGTCTCCAGACCGTGGAACGACCACACCGGCAGCACGCCATACGGACTTTCGCGGCGTGAGGCCAGCAGTGAGTTGACGAAATCATTGGTGCGCTGTGGTGGCTGCACCAGCGTGGCCAAGGGGTGCAGGGCGCGATAGGTGTCCCACAGCGAGAACGTCGAATAGTTCGTCCAGCCCTTGGCCTGATGCACCGCGTTGTCCGGCCCGCGATAACGGCCATCGCTGTCCATGAACAAGGTCGGCCCCAGTAGCGTGTGATACAGCGCGGTGTAGAAGCGGGTGCGTTCGTCGGCGCTGCCCTGCGCTTCGACCGCACCCAGCGCCTCGCTCCATTGCTGCTTGGCGGCAGCGCGCATGCTATCGAAATCCCAGCCCGGCGCTTCCGCATCCAGGTTGGCAATCGCACCTTCCTCGCTGACCGGCGAGATCGCCACCTTCACCAACAACGGCTTGCCAGCCTCCGGCAACACATCAAAGGCAGCAACCAACTGCCGGCCTTCGATCTGTGCGCGCTGCGACGGGTCCTTCTCGCCCGGCGGCGGGAAGCCCTTGTAGACCACATCTTGCTCAGTGTCGTGCAGCTGATGGCCGCTGAGCGGCTGCGAGAAACGCATCGCGAAATACAGCTGCCGGCCCGGCGCCCAGCCACGCGTCTCGCGGAAGCCGGTAACCGTGCCATCGGCCCGCACCCGCAAGCGCGACCACAGGATCTTGCCCGGGTAGTCGTACATGCTGGTACGGAGGTCGAGCACGACATGCGCTGGTTTGCCGGTAGGGAAGCTGTAGCGGTGCATGCCGACGCGCGCGCTGGCAGTGAGCTCGGCGCGCACCTTGTAGTCGTCCAACGTCACCGCGTAATAGCCCGGCTGGGCGGTTTCGCTGGCATGACTGAAGCGCGAGCTATAGCCGCTCAAGGGCTGATCCGGATTGCCGCGTTCGAGCTTCAACTCACCGGTAGTCGGCATCAGCAGGAGATCGCCCAGATCCGAATGGCCGGTGCCGGAGAAGTGAGTATGCGAGAAACCGACGATGGTGCTGTCGTCATAGCGGTAACCCGCCGCCCAGCCATAGCCGTTCTTGCGTGACTGGATGCGGGTATCGGGCGAGAGCTGGACCATGCCGTAAGGGATGGTCGCCCCCGGATAGGTATGGCCCTCCCCGCCGGTACCGATGAAGGGGTTCACGGCGGCGTAGGCGGCTTCGTTGGCGACGGGCGAGGCCGCCATTGCTGAAGACGGCGGTAGAGAAGAGGTTGCTACGGTTGCTGCAAGCACTAACAGGATCGCGCCAAGCTGCTTCATTCCGCACCTTTTGGATCGGTCTAATACTGGGAAGCTAGCATGTTCAAGGACGGTCTGGCGGGCCATCGGTCCTGTCTGGATCTGAGGCGCAGCGCTTCAAACTCCACTGTGGCAGGAGGTTTGCCGACGGTGGCTTGGCTGGTGAATCTGACCCAGCTGCGGGTTTGCTGTGGCAGAAGCGTGGATCTACAATGTATCTACATCTGTGGAGGCATCATGCACGCCAAAATTCAGCGTTGGGGTAATAGTGCAGCTGTTCGCCTGCCTGCATCCATTCTCAAGGCCATGGATCTGGGGAGTGGTGACACGCTGGAGATCGGCGTCGAGGATGGCGCGTTGATCCTGACTCCGGTCAAGGCACGGCCCCGCTATCAATTGTCAGAGTTGCTGGCGCAGTGCGATTTGAACGCACCGCAGGATGAAGAACTGGCCGCCTGGAACAGCAGCAAGCCGGTAGGAAACGAAGCGTGGTGAGCCGCCCGCGATTCGATCGCGGCGATATCATCAGGGTTCAGCTCAATCCCGGCGCCGGCCAGGAAATGCAGGGTGACATGCGGCCAGCACTGGTTCTGAGCCCTACACCGTTCAACGGCACAGGTTTGGCAATCGTCGCTCCGATCACTCAAGGTGGATTGGTTGGGCGGAATGCAGGATTCGCGGTGTCGCTGTCAGCGACGGGCACCGAGACGCAGGGCGTGGTCCTGGTCAACCACCTGCGCAGCATGGATTTGAGCGCGCGCGGTGCACGAAAGGTGGAGCGAGCGCCTGCCGGTGTGGTGGATGAAGCGTTGGCGAAGGTGGCTACGTTTCTTGGGGAATCGGTGGAGTGAACTCGAAGATGCTGCGGGCATTGAGGTTGTCGGCGGCTCAAGAAACGAGCGTCGCAATCGCATCGAAGGTAATTCGTTCGAGTCTCTGAACTTGGCCTTGGAAATTGTTTCGCTGGCTGGCAGTTAGCAGGGAAAAGCAAAGGCCACCCAATTGGCGACCTTCTCTATCTGGCGGAGAGAGGGGGCTTATTGAATCAGCTCTAATACCTTGATCTTCAACCGGAACGTAAACCGGACCCGTGTCCTGTGTTGTGTTCCTTGGCTTAGCCCGTGGCGGCGACCCTGGCTAGACGCGGGTAGACTCGATTTCTGCGAGTCTTGTCCACCATCACCGGGCCTAGCAAAAAGTCCTGGACTTGTCCACAATGTCTCAATGCGTGAGATTGGGAACTGATATGAAGGCTTCAAGGAAGAAGAAGAACCACTGGCGCCGCAGAACTCACGAGGTTCTGACTGGGCTCATCGGACTGGCGTTTTTGGGTTTCTTTCTGTTGGTCTGGCAAGTTCACGCCTTTGACCTGCAAAAGGTTCTTCCTAAGTCCAATGGAGAGGTCACCGAGGGCGCTGTTCAAGCGTCAAAATTGCCACCAACTGCGAAGATTGAAGTTGATAGGACTCCTGCTCCTGCTCCTGCTACTCCTCCTGTTCTTGCCACTCCCAGCGGTCCCCTGCCCAAGGCAGATCGATGGAGCGACGGAGATGTGGTTTCAGCGCTTAGCAGCTTCTATCAAACAATCATTACGATGATGGGGCTGCTGCTAGGCATAATAGGGATCTTGGCCGTGATAACGCTGCGATTTCTTTCGAAGACCGCTGCCGAAGACATCGCCCATGAGGCTGCTGATAAAGCAATGGCTCGTTATTTGGAATCTAGGCAATTTGGTGAGAATGTAAAATACGCCATCGAGGAGACTGGATTGGCGTATCAGCTTGAAAATTTGGAAGAAGATATTGATTTCATAAAATCTATTCTGAAAAAGAGCAGGAGACGCCCCGCAGCGGGACGTTACGATGAAGATGCAGACGGGGATGTTGTCCCCGGCGATTGGAGCGAAGAAGGCTAATGGCAGTTGTGCGGAAAAAGACAATTCCAACGAGCGTCGTAGTGGCCAGCGAACAGTTGGAAAGAGATCTGCATCAGCGTCTGGCTGAGGCTGGTTTACTGACCGTGCCTGTTAATATCTTAGCAATTGCAGAATTTCTCGGGTTGGAAGTGATCGAAGAGCCGATGGCTGATGATCTTTCAGGCTATCTTGAAGTCAGGTCGGGGACTTGGGTGGTCGGGGTAAACTCTCTGCACCATCGGAACCGAAAGCGATTTACCATTGCGCACGAAATTGCTCACTATGTGTTGCACTCGGCACGCCAGAAGAGCTTTCATGATCAAACCTTCGCGCGTCGCAATGACGCTCCAAATCCCATGGAGCGAGAGGCGGACCGTTTCGCTGCTCAGCTTCTTATGCCAGAAGACGAGGTTCGCAGACTGATAGCGTCGGGTGTAACAACACTATCAGGATTGGCAACAAACTTCGGAGTATCCGCGTTGGCGATGAAGTATCGAGTCCAGAACTTAGGCTACCAGGTTAACCAATGACGAATTATTCCCCTATCCTTCGGTCCAGAGCGGCCGAATTGCGTGGTTTGAAGGAGCTGACGGATCAGACTAAGGGGAAGATTTTTCCGATTATTGAGTTGACTCGTTCTCGGCGAACCAGCAAGAACCCAGCTGGTGACATCGTAAAGAGTGTCGAGGCCGTGTGTGAAATTCTTGGCGAACAGCCATTCATCGCCGACCTGACTTCCCTCGAAAGCCAGCAGAATGCAGAATTCGATCAGCTGCTCAATGAGGATGCAGGGTTTTCTGCATGGACAAACTTTGCTTTAAATAGCCTGCCTGTCCAGTGCATTCCAGTGGTTCACCTGCTCGAACCTTTCGAACTCGTTCCATTTCAAATGCAAGTAGGCGAGCTCAACAATAGGTTCCCGGTTCTCGCCATCCGCATTCCCACTAGTTATGCGGATTACGCGGTGCTAATTGGCGCGCTGAAAGTTGTATTTCCTGATCCTTCTAAGATATGCCTCATTCTTGATGCAGGCTATGTGTCTCAGAAGGCAGTGAGCGGGGCTCATGCCCGGTTGTCGGAAATGCTGCAAGTGGTGGATGGGGTCAAATTCTACTCTAAGACGATTGCAGCCAGTTCATTCCCAAGCAGTGTTGTATCAGCGGGGGGCGGGGATGATCAGGGCGAGTTTGATCTGACCGAAGTTATTCTTTGGAATGATTTGAAGCAGCGATATTCTGATCTGGACTACGGTGATTACGCCGGGGTGCACCCTATGGATTTTACTGGCACAGTTACGAGCTGGGTTCCTCGCGTAGACGTAATGCTGGATGAGAAATTTTACTACCATCGTTATCGTCGTTCAGATGGCGGATATATAAAATCAGCGCAGGAAGCTTATAAAGACCCACGATATGTCCCTCTCGCTTGCTGGGCTGAGGAGAACATCAAGTTGGCCGCTGCTGGCACGCCAGCGGGCCGTAGTCCGTCTTTCTGGATATCCAATCGAGTGAACTTCCACCTGTCTCGACAGGCACTCAGGGTCGTCGGCTAACATTCTCATTAAGAGTGAGCATGCGTACATCATCAAGAGTGACCGTGTGGCCTAATTCGTTTCTGAATGCTTCGAATCGTGGCAGTAGTCTGTCATGCACGGCCCCAAGTGCCAAATCAGAGAGTTCAGCGCTAGATATCTGTTGCCGTGTCGCTTGTGCAAGCAACTCGTAATGTCCTGTCACTGGTAGCCCTTTCTCTCGCATAATTTTGCGAAGGTCGTCCGTTCTAAGCCACTTCAATGCCGCGCTCGGTGTTAGGCGAGTCCTCATGCGCGGCATTCGAACTGTAATGAGTTCGTCTTCGCGCAGTGCCATCAAGCCGGCTGATCTTGGCACGCGGTCCCTGACTATGGGGATCCAAGTCACATCCGTAGCCACAGAGAAGTCCAGGAACATCTCAGAGTAACCAAGGACCTGGTCACCCAACTTGTCGAAATTATCTCTTGGTCCTTTAATTTCAATAGCACTTAGACGCGCGGGCGACGAGATAACCAGGTCAGCTCGATACTTGCCATCGCCAAAACGCACCTCAGATCCCAGCACCTCATCGAAATTGAGTGTTGGCAGTATCGCCGAAACGATTAGAGCTTTGATGTCGTCGGCATACATTGGCGGTCAATCGAGCGTAGAAGGTGTCATTCTGACAGCACGCACAACGAATTCATAGTGCCTCTTCAATCAATAGGTAAACAGGTTTATAGCTGTATGAGAATAAGAAATTAGAGTGATGCGGGTTGTTGGTGAGAAAGTGGCGAAGCGTGTCCATTATGTGCATTGCGGTGGCAAACGACATTATCTCGCTAGCTGCAGTAATCGATTGAGCCATATTCGCTCTATCTATCGTAGAAATTAGAGTCCCGTCGTCACAAACAAGAGACGTCACTCCCCCGTGATCCTGAAGGGAAAAGTGAATGTCGTTCCTCGTGGATTTCCCCCGCAGCTCGATCCAGTGCGTGCGAGAAGGGGTGAGCTCAAATAGAGATCTTCCGGCGCAGAAGGCGGCGACGCTCGGTATGCCGAACTTCTTGGCTTCTTTGGCAAAATTGATCAGTTGCCAATTAATTTTACCATCAATAATATTTGGGTTTTTGTTGATCTTCGGCCTCCGTGCAAAAAGCGCAACCACACGCACGTTTTTTCCATTGTGAGCGCAGGCAGATTGGGCTCCTCCCTCCCTGCTTTTCCAGTAAAATATAGGCGCGACGGAATTTCCGCTGGCTGATAAAATCTTAATAAGCTCTGGGATAATCACATATTCCAAACTGCGCTCGTTCATGAAGCTGGTCGAATTCTTAGCCATCGAGTGACCCTGTCAAAGTGCTTGGCAATTTTGATCTGTAATGACCCGCCGCTTTCTGCTCAGGTCATGCGGTTAATGTAGCGGCATAGGCCGCGTCCGGGGTTATCATCTTCAGTGCCTGATGTGGACGCTGTTGGTTGTAGAAGGCGATCCAGTCAGCAATCACCCGTAGGGCGTGGGTTTGGCTCATAAAGCGACGTCGATGCATGCACTACTCCTTCAGGGTGCGTATCACGCGTTCGACCATCCCGTTCTGCTGAGGGCGGTGCGGGGTGATGAGCTCTTGCTTCAAGCCGCAGCTTCGCACCAGTCGGGTTTAGTCGCGACTGGTGAAGGCTAGGTCATAGTATATCTGGAGGCATGAGTTCTTTGCAGGTAGCCATCGTCTCCGAGCGCTTCCTAAGGGCTCTCGCACGCCCCGGGTGTTCGTTGACGATGGCTACCCAATCTCATCCTGCGCCCGCAGCGACCTGGGGCGTGATTGATATTGCAAAACGCTACCTCGGATTCTTCATTGGGGGGGGCGGTAAGTAGCGGCGTTTTCGCGTGGCGAGTTCGCGGGAGGACGACGGTCTATTCTTTACCCTCAGCCATCAAGCCGCTTGACGAGTTGCAGCAATACTCGGCGGAGCTGTTCATTCGTCAAGACGATGCTCTTCGATGTGTTCTTCTTAGCGCGCTTGCCGACTAGGAATTTGTCGATATACCAGCCAATGATGGAGATTGCCATGGGAAGGGAAATGGATGCATACCATGATCGCTTATTTGGTTTGGCGCTCGCGTTTTGAGAGGTGAGGCTATACATCCCGTCCTCAATTCGACGTGGATCCATCTTGGCTAGCCTACAGTCGCCGTGGGCTAAGAGCATCGAAACGTCGAATATTGTGCCCATGTCCTTGGCGCTGTCATGCTCAAATACTTGGAAATAGAAGTCATTCTTCCCACCCTTGGGTAGGGGGGCGCTTCGATCCAAGGCGCGATACTCCACCTCAGACTCCAGCAGGGCTGTTAGCTCCTGATAGGTGAGGGACAACGTTCCGTCATTGGCGTTCTTGCGGAAATAGACGACATTGCCGGAGGTAAGTTCGAGTCTCCCTTTGCGCGCGCCGTTGCGGTCAGTGATCTGTATTGTCGTGTGTTGTGTGGTCTTGGGTTCGCGAACAGGCATTCAATTATTCCTGGCTAGATTTTTGATGCGGACTAGAAGATTAAGGCCTCAGCCTAGCGAAGAGGATAAGCAGCTACCTGTCCGATGTGGGCAGTCAGTCGGCGGGGATGGCTTGTACAAGCCTGTGCTCTCGTCAGGTAATACGCGTCAGGTTCCGAGCTACTCTTAAAGTGTTTTTTCTTCGACTCGGCCACTTAGCTCTTTGTTTATAAGAATGAGATCATGGGCCTTTGCGAAATTCAAGCCGTTTGAACGACGCCTAGAACGCCACGCGTTTAAACCTGGGCTGAAAAATTCAGGGCACAAAAAATCCCATGAAATTAGGGGGAATTGATTATCTGGCGGGAAGTGGGATTGATTCGGTGCTTCGCACCTTCACCCTGCGGGCGGCTGCGCCGTCCCACCGGCTACGCCGGCGGTCGAACCCATAGGGGCTCTCATCGCCCATGCTTTCCGCCAGACAAAAAAGAAAAGGCCACCCAATGGGCGGCCTTTTCTTTTTTATCTGGCGGAGAGAGGGGGATTCGAACCCCCGAAGCGCGGTTTAGACGCTTACACACTTTCCAGGCGTGCTCCTTCAACCACTCGGACACCTCTCCGGATCCTGCCGCGCTAATGCCTCGGCAGGGGCGTGGATTCTATAGGGACTGGCGGCCGTTCACAAGCACCCCCTCAACAGGGTGCTGGCGGATGGGTCGGCCATGGCACAATGGGGCTTCAGATGAAGACGGTTGCCTGATGTCCTATCTCGTCCTTGCCCGCAAGTGGCGTCCGAAGCGTTTTGCCGAGTTGGTGGGCCAGGAACACGTGGTCCGTGCGCTCAGCAATGCGCTCGACAGTGGCCGCGTCCACCACGCCTTTCTGTTCACCGGCACCCGGGGTGTCGGCAAGACCACCATTGCCCGCATCTTCGCCAAGTCGCTGAACTGCGAGAACGGCACCAGCGCCGACCCCTGTGGTCAGTGCCGGGCCTGCTTGGACATCGATGCCGGCCGCTACATCGACCTGCTGGAAATCGATGCCGCGTCCAATACCGGCGTCGACGACGTCCGTGAGGTGATCGAGAACGCCCAGTACATGCCCTCGCGTGGGCAGTACAAGGTCTACCTGATCGACGAAGTGCACATGCTCTCCAAGGCGGCGTTCAATGCGCTGCTGAAGACGCTGGAAGAGCCGCCGGAGCATGTGAAGTTCCTGCTGGCCACCACCGATCCGCAGAAGCTGCCGGTCACGGTGCTCAGCCGCTGCCTCCAGTTCAACCTGAAGCGCTTGGACGAGGAGCAGATCCACGGCCAGATGTCGCGGATCATGACGGCCGAGCAGATCGAGTTCGACGACAGCGCTTTGGTGCAGCTGGCGCGCGCGGCCGATGGCTCGCTGCGTGACGGCTTGTCGCTGCTGGACCAATCCATTGCCTATGCCGGCGGCGCGCTGCGCGACGACGTGGTGCGCACCATGCTCGGCACGGTGGACCGCACCCAAGTCAGCGCGATGCTCGATGCCTTGGCCGATGGCGAAGGTGCGCGCCTGCTGCAGGTGGTTGCCGGGCTGGCCGAGTTCTCGCCGGACTGGAGCGGGGTGCTGGATGCCCTGGCCGAAGGCCTGCACCGCATCCAGGTGCAGCAGCTGGTGCCGGGCACTTCGGTGCCGGGTGAAGGCGTCGACGCCGTGGCCTTTGCCCAGCGCCTGCGCCCGGAAGTGGTGCAGCTCTGGTATCAGATGGCCCTTGGCGGCCGTCGCGATCTGCATCTGGCTCCCAGCCCGCGCGCTGGCTTTGAAATGACCGTGCTGCGCATGCTGGCGTTCCGCCCGGCAGGCGCGGTACCGGCGACGCCGGAAGGCAGCGCATCCGGGACTGGCGCAGGTGTGGGTGGCAATACGCAAGCCGCACCAGCCGTTGCCGCAGCGTCGGCGCAGACCGCCAAGCCGGTTGCAGCGCAGGCTGCACCAGTTGCAGTCGCGCCAGCGCCAGAACCCAAGCCTGTGCCCGAACCCGCAGCCGTCGTGCCGCAACAAGCCGCGCCAGCGCCGGAACCCGTAGCGCCCGCGTCTGAGCCCGTGCAAGCTCCGGTAGTAGCTCCGGCTCCGGTGCAAGCTGCCAAGCCCGCAGCCGCCGACGAAGATCTGCCGCCATGGGCGGTTGAGGCGGCGGAAGCGAACGCGCGTGACGAGGCAATGGCTGCCGAAATGGCCGTGCCGGAAGCGCCCGAAGCCATTGAGATGCCTGTTGCAGCACCGATTGAAGCGCCGAAGCCGGCCCCCGTCGCTGCGCCGCAGCCGGTTCAGCAGGCCGAGCCGGTTCGTCCCAACGGTATCGCCATCGAACCAGTGGCAGCCTCGGTACCGGCACAGAGCGGGCGTGCCTTGAACACGGCCGAGCAGTGGCTGGACCTGATCGACGACAGTGGCCTGAGTGGTCCGTCGCGCGAGCTGGCTGCCAATGCCGCCTTCGTCAGCTTCCAGCACGGTGTGCTGAGGCTGGCCTTGTTGCCGGGCTTTGAATACCTGCAGTCTGAGCGCGCCTTGAATGCTCTTGCGCAGGCGCTGTCGCAGGCCTTGGGTAGCACGCCCAAGATCCTTATTGAGACCGGCAACGCCCAGGCTGAAACCTTGCACCAGCGCGCAGATCGTCAGCGCGGTGAACAGCAATCCGCGGCCGAAGCCGTGTTCATGGCCGACCCTCAGGTGCAGCAGCTGATACAGCAGGGTGCACGGGTCGTGGCCGATTCCATCCGTCCTTTCAAAGAGTAACCAACCATGCGCGGCAATATCGCCCAAATGATGCAGCAGGCCCAGAAAATGCAGGAAAACCTGCAGAAGGCCCAGGAAGAAATCGCCAAGTTGGAAGTCACCGGCAGCGCCGGCGGCGGCATGGTCAGCGTGACCCTGAGTGGCACCAAGGAGTGCCGCAAGGTGCGTATCGATCCGTCGGTGCTGAGCGATCCGGAAATGGCTGAAGACCTGATCGCAGCCGCGTTCAACGATGCTGCCAACAAGATCGACGCCGAATCGCAGAGCCGCATGGGCTCGGCCACGGCTGGCATGAAGCTGCCGCCGGGCATGAAGCTGCCGTTCTGATGTGGCCCGCGCCGGCTAGCCCGGCGCATGCACGTCCCCGCGCCGCGAAGCCTCCGGGCTTCGCGCGTTTGTTTTAGCGATACGCCTGCTGTGATGAGACCGTTGCGATGAGCCTGCCGCTGCTGGAACAACTGATCGAAGCCTTCCGCGTGCTGCCCGGCGTTGGCCAGAAGACGGCCCAGCGCATGGCCTACCACGTGCTTGAGCGTGCCCGCGACGGTGGCCAGCGTTTGTCGGAGGTGCTGGCGGAGGCCATCGAGAAGATCGGCCACTGCAAGCAATGCCGCGATTTCAGCGAAACCGAGCTGTGTCCGGTCTGCGCCAGCAGCAGCCGCGAGCGGCAGATGCTGTGCGTGATCGAATCACCGGCCGATAGGCTGGCGATCGAGCATGCAACCAGCTACCGCGGTGTGTATTACGTGCTGCAGGGGCGCTTGTCGCCGCTGGATGGCATCGGCCCGCGCGAGCTGGGCCTGGATCAGCTGGAAACACGTTTGGCGCAGGGCGAGGTTACCGAGTTGATCATCGCCACCAACTCCACCGTCGAAGGTGAGGCCACCGCGCACTACCTGGCGCAGCTGGCACGCCGCAACAAGGTGCGTCCCAGCCGCCTGGCGCAAGGCCTGCCTTTGGGTGGCGAGTTGGAATACGTGGATCGCGGCACCTTGTCGCACGCCTTCGGCAGCCGCAGCGAAGTCGGCGAATAAGCCGCGCCGGGGCTGTAAGCTGTAGGTCGTTTACTGCAGCGAGCCCCCACATGACCGATACCATTTTCGGCAAGATCATCCGCCGCGAAATTCCCGCCGCCATCGTCTACGAAGACGAGGACGTACTGGGCTTCAAGGACATCGCCCCGCAGGCACCGGTGCATGTGCTCTTCATCCCGAAGAACGAAGTCATCCCGACCCTGGATGATCTGCAGCCGTCGCAGGCGCATCTGATTGGCAAGTTGGCTTTGGCGGCTGCGGCGTATGCACGCCAGGAAGGTTTCGCCGAGAACGGCTACCGGATCGTCATGAACTGTCGCGAAGATGCCGGGCAGACGGTATTCCATATCCACCTGCATTTGTTGGCAGGCGCGCCCTTGGGGCATTTCGGCGCGTGAGAAAGCTGCTTTTGTAGGAGCGGCGTAAGCCGCGAAGCCGATAGCAACCAAGCAACTGCGAAGCCTGTTCGCGCGATCCAACAGTTTCTGGTTGCGCTATGTCGCTTGCGGCGGAGAGATCTGTGGCTTCGCCGGATACCCCCCCGCAACCCAAAATACCAATAGGCCAAAGCGACAAACAAAAAAACCGCCCCCATGGGGGGGGGTT